>NZ_JACJPU010000025.1:0-75256 GCF_014696235.1 Sphaerospermopsis sp. FACHB-1194
TTGTGGTCTGGTATCCTGTGTTGTTTCATAAATACTTGACCACTTACGACGAAATACTGGAGACAGTGATAAGTCTGCCAGACTGTAGGCGTTGCGTGTCAGCAATATTGCATCCGTCATTTCAAATATTGCGTCTTTTGCCCTACATAAACAATCATAAGCTGCTTGACGGAATTCCATAAGTTGTGTAAAAACATCCATAGCGGTTATATGAGAATTAGTTGTGCTTTTTTCATTTTCCGCTATGGGGGTGTCTGTTCTTACAGGCATCCCTTAATTTTTTTGCAGTCCCTTTCACTAACGATCGCTCTCTTTTAGTCTAAAGTCCAGATCTAAAAATGCCAATCATGTACTAGATAGCGATCGCTTATTTTCCCGTCTGTTGCTTCTGATTTGTAATTTTGTTACGAATTGGGGGCAATTTGCGTAAAATCTCTGCTGAACGCAGTCTATTCTGTCTGTCCAAATACTCTATAACAGTAATTCATCTATATAGGAGCTAACATTTGTGAGTAACGTACAACTAAACAGCAATCAAACAGGTGGACTTTGGCGCGTCCAGAACAATCCAAACAATGATCAATTAGCTCAGGCTATCAACAAAATCAGAAACAGCGCATCTTCATTAGATCGGGGCGGTACATTAGGAGGAGAAACAGCTACTCAAATAGTATATAAAGATTATCTTGATAATCCAAAGATCACAAATGATCAAATTATCCAAATGGTACAACCGGGAAATGTATCAAAAATAACTACTGATCCTAACAATGCCGCAAAAATCAGACAAGAATACCCTGATTATGCCACATCTCGAAATCATCAAGTAGCAGTAGATGTGATGAGTATATTAATAGGTGCTTCGGTATCTGAAAGAGACACAATATCTCAGAATAATCCGGGTTTAGGGTTAACAGGTTCAGATTCAACCCCTTCACTTCTTTATCGTGCTGATCCTAATGGACTTTTAGCACGCAATACAGCTTCCCATGACGTTAGTAGTACCATAACTGATCAATTGGGTATTTCCGGTGTCAATAAAGCTATCTGGGATTTTGATAGCACTACTTTATCCGCAGTTGTGGTAGGGATAAAAAGTCTCTCCAACCGAGAACCCCTTTTCCTTGTTGGTACTAATGGCAATGATTACTTAGTTGGTGGGGCAGGAAATGAGTTTTTAATTGGTCTGAATGGCAATGATTACTTAGATGGTGGGGCAGGAAATGACGGACTTATTGGTGGTAGTGACAATGATTCCTTAGAGGGTGGGGCAGGAAATGACTTACTTAGTGGTGATAGTGGCAATGATTACTTAAATGGTGGGGCAGGAAATGACGGACTTAGTGGTGGTAGTGACAACGATTCCTTAGAGGGTGGGGCAGGAAATGACGGACTTGGTGGTGATAGTGGCAATGATTACTTAAATGGTGGGGCAGGAAATGACACCCTTTATGGTGATAATGGCAACGATTCTCTAGAGGGTAGTACAGGAAATGACATCCTTTTTGGTGGTAGTGGCAAGGATATCTACATCTTTAACAAAGGTGATGGTCAAGATACCATTTCTGATTGGGACACCGCTTCTGGTAATACTGATACTATCCGTTTTGGTACAGGAATTAATCCCACTGATATTACTTTAACTAGAGATCCACATAATCTTTATCTCAGTTATGGCACAACTGATAAAATTACTGTGAAAAATTGGGGTGGTGCTAGTTATCAAATCGAAAAAGTTGAATTTGCGAACGGAATAACTTGGGATAAAACTAAGTTATTAACAGCACCTTTTATGGGAACTGTTAATGATGATTATTTCTTTGGTACAGAGCGAAATGACACTTTTTACGGATTAGCAGGAAATGATTCCCTTTATGGTGGTAGTGGCAACGATATCTACATCTTTAACCAAGGTGATGGTCAAGATACCATTTCTGATTGGGACACCACTTCTGGTAATACTGATACTATCCGTTTTGGTATAGGAATTAATCCCACTGATATTACTTTAACTAGAGATCAAGATAATCTTTATCTCAGTTATGCTACAACTGATAAAATTACTGTGAAAAATTGGGGTAGTGCTAGTTATCAAATCGAAAAAGTTGAATTTGCGAACGGAATAACTTGGGATAAAACTAAGTTATTAACAGCACCTTTTATGGGAACTGTTAATAATGATTCTTTGTATGGTACAGAGGGAAATGACACTTTGTACGGATTAGCAGGAAATGACAACCTTTATGGTAATGATGGCAATGATTCCCTAGAGGGTGGTACAGGAAATGACAGCCTTGATGGTAATGATGGCAATGATTCCCTAGAGGGTGGTACAGGAAATGACAGCCTTGATGGTAATGATGGCAATGATTCCCTAGAGGGTGGTACAGGAAATGACAGCCTTGATGGTAATGATGGCAATGATTCCCTAGAGGGTGGTACAGGAAATGACAGCCTTGATGGTGGTAGTGGCAACGATATCTACATCTTTAACCAAGGTGATGGTCAAGATACCATTTCTGATTGGGACACCGCTTCTGGTAATACTGATACTATCCGTTTTGGTACAGGAATTAATCCCACTGATATTACTTTAACTAGAGATCAAGATAATCTTTATCTCAGTTATGCTACAACTGATAAAATTACTGTGAAAAATTGGGGTAGTGCTAGTTATCAAATCGAAAAAGTTGAATTTGCGAACGGAATAACTTGGGATAAAGCTAAGTTATTAACAGCAACTTTTATGGGAACTGTTAATGATGATTATAATTATGGTACAGAGGGAAATGAAACTTTTTATGGATTAGCAGGAAATGACATCCTTTCTGGTAATGATGGCAATGATTCCCTAGAGGGTGGTACAGGAAATGACATCCTTTTTGGTGGTAGTGGCAAGGATATCTACATCTTTAACAGAGGTGATGGTCAAGATACCATTGTTGATTTTGACAGCACTAGTGGTAATATTGACATCATCCGTTTTGGTACAGGAATTAATCCCACTGATATTACTTTAACTAGAGATCAAGATAATCTTTATATCAGTTATGGTACAACTGATAAAATTACTCTGCCAGATTGGGGTGGTGATGCTGATTATCAAATTGAAAAAATTGAATTTGCTAATGATAGCACCTGGCAAATCATTGATAATGCAAATGAATTAAAGATAGTTAGTTTAAATCAAGCACCGACTAACCTCACCCTCTCTAATACCAACATTGCAGAAAATCAAGCTATTGGTACTGTCATTGGTAATTTTAATACCACAGATCCCGATGCAAATAACACTTTTACCTATAGTTTAGTCTCAGGTACAGGTGCTACTGATAATGCTTTATTTACTATTAGCAATAATCAACTCAAAGCTAATAGTATTTTTGATTTTGAAACCAAAAATAGCTATAGTATTCGAGTCAGAACAACAGATCAAGGTGGTTTAACTTTTGAGAAACAATTAACTATTGGTGTTACTAATGTTAATGAATCTCCTACTAACCTCACCCTCTCTAATATCAACATTGCAGAAAATCAAGCTATTGGTACTGTCATTGGTAATTTTACTACCACAGATCCCGATGCAAATAACACTTTTACCTATAGTTTAGTCTCAGGTACAGGTGCTACTGATAATGCTTTATTTACTATTAGCAATAATCAACTCAAAGCTAATAGTATTTTTGATTTTGAAACCAAAAATAGCTATAGTATTCGAGTCAGAACAACAGATCAAGGTGGTTTAACTTTTGAGAAACAATTAACCATCGGTGTTACTAATGTTAATGAATCTCCTACTAACCTCACCCTCTCTAATACCAACATTGCAGAAAATCAAGCTATTGGTACTGTCATTGGTAATTTTACCAGCACAGATCCCGATGCAAATAACACTTTTACCTATAGTTTAGTCTCAGGTACAGGTGCTACTGATAATGCTTTATTCTCTATTAACAATAACCAACTCCGAGCTAATAGTAGTTTTAACTTTGAAACCAAAAATAGCTATAGTATTCGCGTCAGAACAACAGATAAAAATGGGTTATCTTTTGAGAAACAATTAACTATTGGTGTGACTAATGTAGATAACATTATCACAGGTAATGCTAATAATGAAAACTTTACTACCACAACCGAAAAAGATATCATAGATGCTCAAGGCGGAAATGATATTATTACCAGCGTCTTTGGCAACCTACAACAAAATGATATTATCAATGGAGGCGCAGGTTTTGATACTCTGAATATTACAGGAGGAAATGCCACAAATTCAATCTCTATTGATCTCAACAATACCACTAATCAAGTGAATATTACTGGCACAAAAATTACCAACTTTGAACAGTTTAATTTAAGCAACTTTGCAGGTCAAAGTAACTTCTTAGGTAACAGTGCAAATAATATCTTTAATGGTGGCAATGGTAATGATATTATCAATGGAGGAGATGGTAATGATACCTTAATTGGTGGAGCAGGAAATGATCTTCTCACTGGCGGAAAAGGCCAAGATATCTTAACTGGTGGTTTAGGAAGCGATCGTTTTGATTATCGCAATTTAACCGATTCTTTATTAAGTGGATTTGATATGATCACAGACTTTAACGCCACGACTGGTAATGATTTATTCCGTGTTTCCACCGCACGAGCCGGATTCGTGAATGTCGGAGCAGTAAATACCCTAAATGCAGCAGATATCGGAGCAAAATTAACAGCCACAGCTTTTAAATCTAACTTTGCAGCCCAATTCAGCTTTGGACAAAAAACCTTTGTCGCAATCAATGATACGACAGCAGGGTTTAATGCTGCCACAGATGCCATTATTGAAGTTACAGGATTAACAGGAACAGTGAATGTGAATAACTTTGTGATTAGTTAGAGGATGTTTGAACTCACATTCCACACCCCCGGTGTCACAATTGGTAATTTCGATTTTTTGAACCCTTTTGAAGATACTTTTTCTACAAAAGAGTCGAAATCTGAGGTAGCGATAGCAAAGCGTTACTGCAAGCAGTTCGCTAATCCCAAATCCCCAAACGACCATTTTTCGTTGTGTGACAGTTGAATGTGCGGAATGTGAGGTTCAAACTCACATTCCGCATAAGCGGAGAATAAAAAAATAATTATCTCCAAAAACATTGTTTGGTAAGGGTTTTCAGGATTTTAGTTCAAAGGAACTATAAAATGTTTATTAGGAATTTATCTCATTTATTGAGAATATTTTTGGAGTAAAGTTTGTACAACCCTGAATCTTTCGTGATAATTATTCAGAATTGGATTTTATCTGCGGAATGTGGGTTCAAATCATATGTAGCTATCAAAAAAAGCTAACGCTTTTCTGGAAGTAAAAAATTTAACTTCTAAAACAATATGCTACAAGCAGTGCTTCCCAACTCAAATAGACCTGTCCGAAAATTAAAAAGGCAGTCTGTGTATGGCTTTGAGGATGTTCTCATTTCAGCCAGACTTGACGTAATCATCAGGGCTAGAGATAGTTACTGTTAGTATAGCCCGGAAAAAATGCCGATGGTTATTTCATCATCTGCATACTTTTAACCCACCTTCCGCACCCTAAACTGTCACACAACGAAAAATGGTCATTTGGGGATTTGAGATTGGCGAACGCTACCTAAACTTTAGACCATTTTGTATTAAAATTATCCTCAAAGGTCTTCAAAAATCCGAAATTACCGATTGTGACACTGGGGGGTGCGGAATGTGGGTTTTAACACATATCATAAATAGACATTTCCGGGAATTACAGCTATTTTCAGGTAAATAAACCACATTTTGATTTAGGTTTCGCGTCAACAATGTAGGGGCGTTCGCGAAGCGTGCTGGAAGCATCAGCATTCGGACAATTAATTATCGGTTTTTACCTAAGACTATCATCCGAATGCTTCGCTCTGACTGTGGTCTAAAGACATGAAAACTGCTGTAATGTAGAGACGTTCTATAGAACGTCTCTACAAGGGTTTTAGAAAACGCACATTTAATTTTCGGACAAGTCTAATGACTAATAACTAACGACTAATGACTAATTGACTATAATCCAGGCAGTTCTAGTCCACTAGTCAAATCTTCCATACGTTCCCGCATAGTCGCAGTAGACTTGTTGTAGGCATCTTTCATAGCTGCTGTTACGAGGTCGGAAAGTAGCTCTGAACCTTGTGCTATTGCGTCTGGGGAAATTTCTACTCTTCTGGGTTCTTGGTTGCCACTAACAATTACTTTAACCAGTCCACCACCAGATTCTCCTTGAATTTCCATTTGCTCTAATTCTTCTTGGAGACGCTTTGCACCTTCTTGAACCTGCTGTGCTTTTTTAAAAGCGTCCGCAAGTTCTTTCATTTTTCCTAGGCCAAAACCAAATCCCTGTCCTTTTCCTGCTGTCATAACAAATTTTCCACTTATGCTTTGAATAACAAATCAAATTCAATTATAGTTGGGTTGGGTAATTGGTAATGGGTAATGGGTAATTGGTAATTGGTAATTGGTAATTGGTAATTGGGAAAAATAAAATTGATTACCCAGTCACCAGTCACCAGTCACCAGTCACCAGTCACCAGTCACCAGTCACCAGTCACCAGTCACCAGTCACCAGTCACCAGTCCCCAGTCACCAGTCCCCAGTCCCCTATCAACAAACTGCTTGAAACTCGCCAATCATTTTAACCTCTGGTTCTAACCAAATTGACCAACGTTCTTGTACTTCACGTTGAATATGATTAATGAGACAGAAAATATCGCTGGCTTTAGCTCCACCACGATTAACGATAAAATTAGCATGAAGTTGTGCAACTTGCGCTCCACCGATTTGATAGCCTTTTAAACCAGCTTGTTCAATTAACCATCCAGCAGTGTAAGGCTTAGGATTGCGGAAAACACTGCCACAACTGGGAAAATTATAAGGTTGGGTAGAAAGGCGATGTTGTTTATGTTGTTTGGTTGTAGCTATAACTTGTGCTGGATCTGCACCGGGTTGAAGTTGCAAGGTTGCTTGAGTAACTATCCGTTTTCCCCCTTGCAATAATGAAGTCCGATATTTGTAACCTAATTCCGCTGGGGTGAGAGTTTCTAATGTACCATCAGGAGAGAGCAATTCCGCGCTCACCAACATATCTGCAATACAGCTATTATGCGCCCCTGCATTCATCACAACTGCACCACCAACAGTTCCCGGAATACCCACAGCCCATTCTAACCCTTCCCATCCCAATTCTGCGGCTTCCCATGCCAAGCTAGGAATAGATTCGCCTGCGGCGACAGTTAATTGACCTGTTTCTAGGTCGAAGTGCTTGGAACGGAAATGACGAGTAGCAATCACTAAGCCTGGTATACCTTGATCGCTGACCAACAAATTAGAACCTGCTCCCAGGATTGTTATTGGTAAATCTTGTTCTTTTGCGTACTCAATACTTGCTTGTAATGCTTCTAAGTTGCGTGGAGCAACGTACCATTGGGCTTCTCCTCCAACTCTGTAGGAAGTAAATGCTGATAAAGAAGCCTGGGTTTTAATTACACAATCAGTACCGGGTAAGTAAATTACTTCACTATCAACAGAATTAGTTGTTTGCTGTTTATTTGTAGTCAAAGCAGAAATCTTACAGACGTTTCCAGCAGCCGGGGAAGTTATCATCGTTGCTTTAATTGGTAATTTTTATTACTCTTTTACCGTAAAATTCCGGCAATAAGTTTAACTAATGAAACTATTGCTAGATAGGAAATTCGCACAAGAAACAAAACCTAGAAAACCTAGAACTGTGCTTTGCTTAGGATGTGGCTTTAGCTGGTTCACGAAGTGTAGCAATTACTTCAGGAATCGCTTGATTCAGATTACCAGCACCTAAAAATAGCGCCAAATCACCAGAACGCAGGTTTGACAATAAAAACTCGCACACAGAGGATAAAGTCGGTTGATAAATAACCTGCTGATGCTGCTTCCCTATTTCTGCTGCTAATTGTTCACCATTAATCAGTCCTAAATCTGGTTCTCCGGCGCTGTAAATGTCAGTGAGAACTACTAAATCAGCATGGGTAAAGGATTCGGAAAATTCTTCTAAAAAGGTAAGTGTCCGACTATAACGATGGGGTTGGAAGATGGCAACTACCCTTTGTCCTGGTCTAGCCTGAAGACGTGCTGCGGCCAAAGTAGCACGAATTTCGCTAGGGTGATGGGCATAATCATCAATAAAAGTAATACCAGCCGCTTCTCCCCGGAACTCAAAGCGCCGTCTTGCTCCTTCAAAGGTAGCAATACCTTTAGCAATTTCCCCAAATTCTAAACCCAGGGCGCGTCCTACGGCTACTGCGGCTAGAGCATTGCTGAGGTTATGCCGACTCAAAAGTTGTAGATTTAATACACCCAAGGCTTTACCTTTTTCCCAAACCAAAGCTGTTGTACCATCAGCACGATAGTCAATGTTGGTGACAGTATAGTCAGCGCCGGTATCTGGATGTAGACTATAGCTGATGTTTGGGTTAAGGCGATCGCGCACTGTGTCACAATCAATGCTACCTACTAAAATTTGGCAACCCTCGGCAAATTTTTGGAAAGTCTCAACTACTTCGTCTAATGTTTCGTAGTGGTCAGGATGATCGAGTTCAATATTGGTAATTATCCCGATAGCTGGGGCGTGTTTCACCAGAGAACCGTCAGATTCATCTGCTTCAGCCACTAGATACTTGCTTTCCCCTAATCTAGCATTCCCTTCCCAGGCATTTACTTCTCCACCGACTAAAATGGTCGGGTCAAGACCAGCTTGCCATAGCATATAACCAATCATGCTACTGGTTGTAGTTTTGCCGTGAGTTCCTGCTACAGCAATGCTATAATAATCAGCAATCAAGGCAGCTAAGACATCAGAACGGTGTAAAATTGGACAACCTAATTCTATGGCAGCTTTATATTCCAAATTATTGGTATTAATAGCTGTTGAACAAATTACTTGAGGTAAGTTAGACTTATCAACGGGCAATTTTTCTGGTGAATTTAATACTATTCCATCAGCCGATTCTTGAGGACGAAAGAACTCCAGATTGCTGGCTTCTTGTCTACTAAAAATGTGAGCGCCCAGGGATTCTAACTTGCGTGTAATCTGATTAGGTCGCAGATCAGAACCTGATACTGGTAATTGCCGTTTTGTCAACACATAAGCTAGAGCCGACATTCCTATACCGCCAATCCCAATGAAATGAAATGGTCTACCGCTAAAATCTATCTGACTATTCATCTTTTGTTCCTCTTACACCACACCACAAAATCTTTACATAAGACACGCGTATCATAACAGGATTTGGATTTTTACAGATACTGCTCCTGTAGGATTTTCATATCTGAATAAAGGGTTAATTTTTTACTTTGTTTTTGCTTGTTCAGAAAGATATTACCCTGACGAGAGAGTTTCTCTATTTCTGATATCTTTTTATGATTATTCTGAAAACTGGGGTAACATCGGGAAAAAAATCCTGTAATGTTAAATACATATCGTTGATGGCTTTACTAAAAGTGGCTACGGAAGTCCTTGAGTTACAAACATAATTTGACACTAAGTAGGTAGGCGTTAAAAATGGTCGTTATGGCAAGGCAGGAGGCAGGAGGCAGAAGGCAGGAGGGAAGAGACTTTTAGGTAACTTTACTTTTCGTTACATACGTCTGTTTTTTTGTGCTTTTCTACTTATATCCAGCCAGCAGGTGAATTGACTACAATAATACATTGGTAGGGAAAAGATTATTCAACTAGTTGCAGTAGGAAATTTTAGGAGGCAGGAGGTAGGAAGTAAGAGACAAAACTTTAGCAGTGTGCTTTACTTTACCTGAATATTCCCGCACATCAAATGCAGAAACTAGCAATTTTTGGAGGTACATTTGACCCAGTTCACTGGGGACACCTACTCGTAGCCAAAATGGCTTTGACGCAATTACATCTGGAACAAATAATTTGGATACCTTCAAAAAATCCTCCTCATAAACAAGCCGCACTGTTTGAACATCGAGTAGCAATGCTGGATATAGCTACTAAAAATAACCCAGCTTTTACAGTCTCACTGATTGAGAGAGAATGCTCTGGGACTTCATACTCTATTAACACCCTGATTGATTTATCTGCTTTTTACCCAAATACTCATTGGTACTGGATTATCGGTTTGGATGCTTTCCAAACTTTACCTCGTTGGTATCGTGGATATGAACTAGCACAAATGTGTGATTGGTTAATTGCCCCCCGACAGGTCGGTGGTGAGACTATAGCTCAAACTGAGTCAATCTGCAACCAAGTAGAAAAAAAATTTAGAGAAAAATCACATACAATCAATTGGCAGTTACTGCATACACCTTTAGTAAGAGTTTCGTCAAGTATCATCCGTGAACTTTGTCGCCAAGGCTGTTCCATTGATGATTTAGTACCGAAATCAGTCGGCTTGTACATCGCCACTCACAATCTTTACACTCATAATTCTGAATAAATTCTGTATTTTTTTTGGGATAGAACACTTTATAGTTATAAATACTCCTCCCCTTTGCGATATGATTGGGGTCTGGAACAGAATCAAAACATTTACTCCAATCTACTCATTGAGCGAAAAAATCTAGACTTCAACACTCAAAGGTGTGATAATTACCCTGTTTTTAGGTAATAACCAAGCCTAAAGCATTTGCACAGTAGGGTGAGTTACACCCAATCTTAAAGCCTGTGGACTGGGTAGTGCCGACACTTCCAGAGTGAAGCAGGAAGTAAACAAAGCTCATGAGTAATTTTGAGTAGGTTTTATATAACGGTCAACGATATCAATTTATAGGCATAAATACAGAGGGCAAGACACTGTGATTAGAGTTGCAATCAACGGTTTCGGGCGCATTGGACGGAACTTCGCACGCTGCTGGATAGGTAGAGAGAATAGCCCAGTTGAACTTGTGGGTATCAATGACACTTCCGATCCTAGAACCAATGCTCACCTGCTCAGATATGACTCGATGCTGGGAAGGTTACAAAATGCGGATATTACTGCTGATGATAATTCCATTACTGTCAACGGTAAGACCATTAAATGCGTATCTGATCGCAACCCAGATAACTTGCCCTGGAAAGAATGGGAAATTGATCTGATTATTGAATCCACTGGTGTTTTTACCAGTAAGGAAGGGGCAATGCGCCACGTTAATGCTGGTGCTAAAAAGGTGCTGATTACTGCTCCTGGTAAAAATGAAGATGGTACTTTTGTGATGGGTGTGAATGATGAAGATTATGATCACAACGTACATCACATTATCAGTAACGCCAGCTGTACCACTAACTGTTTAGCTCCTATTGCCAAGGTGCTGCATGAAAAATTTGGCATCATCAAAGGCACAATGACCACTACTCACAGCTACACAGGAGATCAGCGCATCTTAGATGCTTCTCACCGTGATTTGCGTCGCGCTAGAGCGGCTGGTATTAACATTGTTCCCACTTCTACTGGTGCGGCTAAAGCGGTGGCTCTGGTACTCCCAGCTTTAAAAGGTAAGCTGAATGGTACAGCTTTGCGTGTACCCACCCCTAATGTTTCAATGGTGGATTTTGTAGTTCAGGTTGAAAAACCCACTATTACAGAAGAAGTTAACCAAGTCCTCAAAGATGCTTCTCAAACCTATCTCAAAGGCATTTTAGGTTATAGCGAACTTCCTCTAGTATCTTCTGATTATCAAGGTACAAATGAATCTTCCATTGTTGATGCCAACTTAACTTTGGTTATGGGCAATGACATGGTAAAAGTGATGGCTTGGTATGACAATGAGTGGGGTTATAGCCAACGCGTTTTAGACTTAGCTGAGTTAGTAGCCAATAAATGGGCATAATTTAGGTGACAGGTGACAGTAAGAAGGCAAAAGGCAAAAGGCAAAAGGCAAGAGTTTATTCTTTCCAATTACCAATTACCAATTACCAATCACCTAACTAAAATGCTGAAATCCCTGGCTAAGTGTTAAAACTTGGTCGGGGATTTTTTCGTTTTCATGTTGTAAAATTACTGTTGAGCCTGGTGTAATTTTACCGACAATGGCTGCACCTGCACCTAGTTTTTTTACTAATTCTAATGCGGTTTGTGGTGGTAAACAGAGGACTAATTCAAAATCTTCGCCCCCGTATAGTGCATAATTGAGCGATCGCTGTAGTGTGAGCCAATGATTAAATGTTGATGGTAGAGGAATTTTACTTGCTTCTAAAATAGCGCCTACTTTACTAGCACGGCAAATTTGTAATACTGCATCGGCTAAACCATCACTGCTATCCATCCCAGATATGAGGCAGGGAGCAGAGGGCAGGGAGCAGGGAGAGAAAAGTATTTCTTTGAGAATGGGTATGACATCTAAACGTGGTCTGGGACGCTGGTGTGCGGTGATTAAAGCCACCTTTTCTTCTGATTTGAGGTTTTGACCTATTTCGGGATTTAAGAGCAGTTCTAAGCCCCCACGAGAAGCACCATGAATACCTGTAACGACTATGGCATCACCTATTTGAGCGGTGGAACGATGGATAATAAAATCAGGGTTGGCTTGACCAAAGGCGGTTATGGATAAAGTGGTAATGGGCGATCGCACTATATCACCACCAACTATAGGAACGTTATATTTTTGCAAGCATTCTGTCATGCCCTGATACATTCTTTCAACCCATTCAACGCTTAAATCTCCTGGTAAACCCAGTCCAACGGTGATACCCAAGGGAAAAGCCCCCATAGCTGCTAAATCGGATAAATTAGCAGCAGCAGCACGCCAACCAGCATCCTCTGGAGCAGTGGTAACATCACTAAAATGTACACCATCAACTAACATATCTGTAGTTACTACCAAAGATTGCTTTGATTCTGTCGCCAAAACTGCCGCATCATCACCTATCACCTCTGAAGGACAAAAGCGTTGTAATCTCTCTAAAAGACCTTGTTCGCCAATATCTCGAACTTGTAAATGTTCTGCTGGTAAATTAGACATAATTTTGTATTAATTGAAGAGGCAGGAGGCAGGAGGCAGAAGGCAGAAGGCTGAAGGCAGGAGGCAGAAGGCTGAAATTTTGAATATTTGTATTTTCCTATTCCCACTGATAACTGATAACTAATAACTAATAACTAATAACTAATAAAAATGCGAACTATTGCGGAAATTAATGAAAAAATCAACCAAAAACGCGCCGTAGTTTGGACGGTTGAAGAACTGAAAAAACGAGTAGCGGAAATCGGTATCACCAAAGCTACTAAAGCAGTTGATGTTATTACCACCGGCACTTTTGAACCAATGGAGTCTAGCGGTGCAATTATTAATTTAGGACATACTGACCCACCGATCAAAATTCGCCGCTGTTGGTTAGATGGTGTACCAGCATATTCTGGATTTGGTGCAGTAGATTTATACTTGGGTGCTAGTTGTGCTGTGGAAACGACAGAGGGTGAAGAACTGAGAGAACGTGGCGGAGGCCATGTAATTGAAGATTTAATAGCAGGTAAACCTATACAAGTAAGGGCTTTAGGACAAGTTACCGACTGTTACCCCAGAGCAACTTTTGAAACTACTATCACCTGTGACACTATCAACCAATTTTATTTATTTAATCCGCGCAATCTTTATCAAAACTTTATTATTGGGGTAAATGGAGGCGATCGCCCACTGCATACCTATCTAGGACCCCTCCAACCCCGTTTAGGTAATGCAGTTTACTCCAACCCTGGGGCAATTTCTCCCTTATTCAATGATCCCGATTTACAACTTGTGGGAATTGGGACAAAAATCTTCTTAGGTGGTGGAATAGGTTATGTAGCGTGGGAAGGTACGCAGCATTTCCCCTTACAAAAGCGGTTAGCTAATCGAACACCCATTGGACCATCGGCCACTTTAGCCTTAATTGGTGATGCCAAACAAATGGATGCGCGGTGGGTGCGGGGTTGTTACTTCAAAAGTTATGGACCATCTTTGATGTTAGGTGTGGGTGTGCCACTTCCGGTTTTAAACGAAACAGTAATTGAACGTTGTGCAGTCCAAGATCAAGATTTAGTAGCGCCAATAGTAGACTTTTCTATTCCCCGTCGTGTCCGTCCCACCTTTGGTTTAGTTAGTTATGCTCAACTAAAATCGGGAAAAATTCCCATAGAGGGTAAAGCGGTGCGAGTTGCTCCTTTAGCCAGTATGTTTCTCTCACGACAAGTAGCCGTAGAGTTGAAACAATGGATAGAAGCCGGCACATTTACCCTCACAGAATCAGTTGCTCCCATTCCTAGTGAACGAGCTTTTCTACCCCAGGACAGATGGACAGACTTTTAATGGTGATTGGTGATGGGTGATTGGTAGATTGGTGATTGGTGATTAGTGATTAGTGATTGGTGATTGGGAAAATACAAATAATTTTCCCCCTGCTCCCTGCTCCCTGCTCCCTGCTCCCCTGCTTCTTCCCCAGTCCCCAGTCCCCAGTCCCCAGTCCCCAGTCCCCAGTTTCTATTCTTGAGGTTTCGGCTTTTTCACTGGCTTAGGAGCAGGTGTTTTTGGTACAGGTTTAGACACCGCAGAGGTTTCCCCACCTATTTTCTTGATGGGACGTGGAGTTTCTCCATCGCGTCTGGGGGGAAATGGTTTTCTGCCACCAGCACGGGGTCCACCTTTGAATGGTGGTTTGCGTTTTTTGGGTAAATCAGCGATCGCTTCAGCAGTTTCTACTATCAATACATCAGCTTCGCGCTTGACTTTGAAATCCCAAAATTTGCCCACAGCTTTGGTAGCCAGCACACCCCGCATTTTCAACTTAAAATACTTGGGTTTGTCAGTTGGTTTCCGTGGAGCTTGCTTGATTTTAACTACCAAACTCTTAGCGTCAAAAGATTGGTAAACTACCTCACCACGCACAGAAAATTCTCCATCAGGAATTTCTGATGAAGCTTTTACGGGCTGGGAAATTTCTTCTTTAGCAGCAGTTTGGCGAGTAGATTTCTTGGCAGCACCATTTTCGGGTCTCTCTAAAGCTTGTGAACCCGATTTTTTGCCATCCTCATCTGGGGAATTTTTAGCCAGATTTTCTGGTTCCCAAACTCCAACAATTTGGATGTGTAGTGAGTCATTTTCTTGTCTGGTGCGGGGATAAACTACCCAGAGATGTTGTTTTTCTAAGTCCAGGTGATTTTTGACTAAACTCATAATCCGCCCTAAAAGGACGGCATTTAGCTCCACACCATCAGATGTGATCAGTGTTCCTTGGGTAAACTGTTCACTGCTGGGAGAGTAGCGCCCCCGGACTAAACCAATGGCTCGGTATTGCAATGGTTCGCTTGGAGGTGGGATCGGT
The DNA here is from genome assembly GCF_014696235.1 of Sphaerospermopsis sp. FACHB-1194. NCBI lineage: Bacteria > Bacillati > Cyanobacteriota > Cyanophyceae > Nostocales > Aphanizomenonaceae > Sphaerospermopsis > Sphaerospermopsis sp. FACHB-1194. The sequence continues at coordinate 15,296 of NZ_JACJPU010000025.1, forward strand.
TGTTGGCGATGAGCCAAATTCCCATTAATATCACTCTCGTTAGGTTTAACAGGTGAACTATCCGGTTTTGATGACTTAGCTGTTAAGTCAATTTTAGCTGGAGCCTGGTTAGAGGCTGTAGAATTGGAAGATTCAGGAGACGGCATCAGGTCGGAATTCATAAAAACTCCTTGCGGCGGAGACACATCCCATTATGGGATTTGACAAAAGCAGATGGAAAGAGCGTTTTTATGGCTGATAAAAGTATATTTCCTTTTAATCTGGCCATTATAGAGTGGGTTGTGCGAACACAAAGGCGCGAAATTTCTCATTTAGAGACTAAATGTGTCATTTAGCGCCTTTACTCTAGTTTCGGAAGCATAGCATAGCTATAATTCTGAATGCTCCTCCTAAAGTCATCACTTACTTTAACAGTCTAGATAGTTTTTTGTTATAAAATTCACAGTGAAATAACCGTATTCCGCAAAGTTTTGGAAAATTTTAACTTTGTGCTTTGTGTAAATATTAATTTCATTAATTTCGATTTATTTCCCTCAAATTTACCAAAAGGAAAAAAATTGTGTCTCAACCACGTAATCGGTGGATAATTCAGGTTGTCTTACTTCTGGCAGTTGCGGCGTTTATTGGGGTTTCTATTATACCCATCATTGGGGCTTTCAATGATTCTCAACCCTTAGCACAAAATACTAGCAGCAACTCTACTAATTCTAGTTTATCTCAGCAAAAGTCAAAGTTAGCAGATGAAATTCGCGGTTTGGAGCTAGTTTTGCAACGAGAACCTGAAAATCAAGCTGCACTTAAAGGTCTTTTACAAGCAAGGTTACAATTACTCAATCAAAAAGGCAGAGGTGAAGTTAAAAATGCTGATATCCAAGCGGTAATTGAACCTTTGGAAAAGTTGGCTAAATTGAATCCACAGCAGTCGGAGTATGCGGTTTTACTAGCACAAGCAAAGCAGCAAATGGGCGATAATGAAGGAGCAGCCCAAACTTATCGCTCTATTTTAGCAACCAAACCCGGTGATCTCAAGGCTTTACAGGGAATGGTAAATTTACAACTCAGTCAAGAGCGCCCAGAAGCTGCTATTGGCTTGTTACAAGAAACTTTATCTACAGCAACTCAAGCAAATTCCATTCAGTCTGGAAGTGTTGATGTTGTTGCTGTACAGATACTTTTAGGCAATGTTTACGCTTTACAGAAAAATGAGACTCAAGCTATCTCTTTATACGAGCAAGCAATTAAAAAAGATCCTCAAGATTTTCGTCCTGTGTTAGCAAAGGCGATGCTTTTAAAAGAACAGGGTAAGCTCGATGAAGCAAAACCTTTGTTTGATAGTGCTACGGCTTTAGCTCCTGCTCAGTATAAAGATGAAATTAACAAGGCAGCAGCGCCTAGTCCTACCCCCGCAGCATCACCGGAAAGTACACCGAGTCCATGAGGATGGGCATTGGGCATTGGGAAAAATACAAATAATTTCCCCCTGCTCCCTGCTCCCTGCTCCCTGCTCCCCTGCTTCTTCCCCTGCCTTTTGCCTCCTGTCTCCTAGTTTCCTTCTATGGCGGCGACGATACCGAAGATAATAAATAAAATGCCTCCCAGGAGGGTTATTTGTTTTTCGGAAATTCTACCTGCAATTAATTTACCACCAATGACGGCGATCGCTGCACAAATTGAATGTCCTAATATTGCTCCTGCTGTGACACCGATGGCGTTGTTACTTGCTGCTAGGGCTATGGTGGCTATTTGTGTGCGATCGCCCCATTCGGCTATAAATGTTAATACAAAGGATTTCAGTAATATTGACCAGGTACTTTTCTGCTTACTGTCTAACTCCGCCTTTTCTACTGCTTCTTTTGCCTCGTCCATCACTTCTTCATCGGCTTTAGCTGGCATTTTCCAAGCATCGTAAAGCAGTTTTAAGCCAAAAGCGATAAATAATACTATTTCTGCATAGTGTACATATATTTTTGAACCTTGTGTTAAAACTGACAGTATTTGCCCAAATATCACTGATAATACTGTCATTGCTGCTAAGGCTGCTGTTACCCCTGCAAACACTATTTTTCTGGAGTGCTGCATAGAGAGAATGACGGCGATAAAAAAGGTTTTATCACCTAGTTCGGATATGGTAATTAATAATAAACCTGCGGTGAAGGCTGTTAACACTCTCTGTTGCTCCTGTAGGATTTTTTACCTGTGTGGAGCTTCTAATGAGAGTTTTTATGACCTCACTGAAGCTCACACACTGTTTTTGTGTGAACTCAGTGAAGGTCTCGCTTTCAAATACTTTTTTATTCGCCATCTGAACCAGGCTCATCACCAGTATGTTGATTCAGATGCACTGGCTTTTGCCAGCAGCTACTCCCCTTCTATTTGATGTGTATTATACCTTGATTGTCGTTGGGTGTCAAGGGTTTTGGAGGAATGAACCGCAGAGGCGCTGAGGAAGCGAAGGGAAGAGGGTTTTAGGGTTTTTTTTGGAGTTTTTCGAGATTTAACCACGTTCACCGGAGGTGTTACCGAAGGATAGAAGCGAAGGACACGAAGAGAAGAGGGTTTAAGAGAGATTTTTCGTCAGGTTTGATAGACTATTGACATTTTGCTTTCATTTTGAGAGTATAATGAGTTTCGTTATAAACCAAAAGTGAAAGCGGAACGATGATCTACACATACACAAATCAGAAAAAGTTAAAAACTAAACCCAAAATCTATGCACTTAATTTCCATTCGCACCCTCCGCAATGATGCAGCAAAATATCCTGATATCAAAAAACAAATTGAAGATTGGAATACAACTGTTAAAAAAGCTGAATGGCAAAATTTAGAGGATGTGCGTAAAGTTTACCGTGATACTGAAGCAGTTGGTAATTTCACTGTTTTCAATATCAAAGGTAATGATTACCGTTTAATTGTCGGGATTAATTATGCAACACAAAAGGTTTTCTACAAATACTTGCTAACTCACGCTGAATATAGTAAAGAGAAATGGAAAAATGATGATTACTTTTGATAATAAAACCTATAGTCAATTACTAGCAGAGGTCGCTCCTCAAGTAATTGAAACTGAGGAAGAGTATGAACGTCTTTTAAAAGTTGCTGAATTTCTAACTTTTAAGAAAAATCTGACTCCAGAAGAGCGAAAATTAGATAAATTGCTTGTGAAATTAATTGAAGATTATGAGGAAGAAAATTATCCAATGGATAAATCTACACCTCATGAAATATTACAACACATCATGGAATCTAGTGGCCTTCGTCAAGCTGACTTAGTGCGTATTCTCGGTTCTAGTAGTGGTGTGGTTTCGGAAATGGTTAATGGTAAACGTTCCATTAGTAAAGCACAAGCTAAAGCTTTGGGAGAATATTTTAAGGTTTCTCCTAGTTTGTTTATTTGAATTTCGGTTTTTTAGGATTTTTGTCTGAATCAGGATGTCCAGGATTTAAGGATTTTCAGGATTTTTATTCAGGGATTTTTTAATGATGTAATTTGCAAAAATACAAAGATTCACAAAATATCATAGTAGAATAGTCAAATGCTGAAAATTCTTAAATCTTATAAATTTTAAATCTGCCGAAAACTCACATCCTTAAATCCTGTATGTCCTGATTCTGACAATCACAACATTATGAAAATTCGGGAATTTGATAAATCCTGAATCCTACTAAAAATCACATCCTGTAAATCCTTAAATCCTGGATATCCTGATTCAGACAAACTCATTTATTCTTTCCCAAACTTGTTCTAATAAATCAGAATCCGCAACATTAAAATATTCCAAATTAGAAGTTTGTCTAAACCAAGTGCGTTGACGTTTGGCAAATTGTCGTGTGTGCAAAGCTATTAAATCTGTTGCTTCCTCTAAATTAATTTCTCCTGCTAAATATTGTTTGATTTCTTGATAACCTAAAGTATTCAATAATGGCAAATCAACACCATATTTTTGACATAAATCTTTAACTTCTGCCACTAAACCATCTGCTATCATTTGTTCTGTACGTTGGCGAATCCTTACATCTAAAATTTCTGGTTCACAATCTAAATAAATTTGTAAAATTGGATAATTTGGGGGGTTTTCTCCCTGTTGCTCAGACATGGGACAGCCCGTGACATAATATACTTCTAATGCTCTTAATGTCCGCACTAAATCGTTAGCATGAATTTTTTGCACTGCTATAGGATCAACTTGTTTTAACATCTGGTAAAGTTGATGTTGACCTAATGATTCTAGTTGCGATCGCAATTCTGGTTGTGGTGCAACTCTGGGGATTTTCATTCCCTGCACTATAGCACGTATATATAAACCTGTCCCACCTACCAACAATAATGGAGAAACTCCCAAATTATCTATTAACTGTTGTGTCTGTTCCTGATAATCTGCTACTGTCATTGTTTCAGTCGGTTCACAGATATCAATCAAATAATGGGGGATTAATTTCTGTTCTTCCCGCGTTGGTTTAGCGGTTCCAATGTCAAACTCGCGGTATACTTGACGGGAATCAGCACTGAGAATGACAGAACCTAATCTTTCTGCTAAACTTAACGCTAATCCAGATTTTCCTGTAGCTGTCGCACCACAAATCACAATTAATTTAGTCATTAGTAATTAGTTATTAGTCATTGGGTTATATTAATCTTCATCAGTCCCCAATCACTAGTCCCCAGTCCCCAGCCTATTCCACCCCCTATATAAATTTGCTATTAAATTGCTCTAGAGACGGCATTAAGGCTTTTGTGTTATAATTTTGGGGTGATTTTACTTTTTTAGCCTTTTGGCGAATTAAACCCCTTTTTATCAGGAGAATTTTCATGACGAGCAGTTACAGTGCCGATCAGATTCAAGTTCTGGAAGGTCTGGAAGCCGTCCGTAAACGACCAGGGATGTACATTGGTTCTACAGGGCCGCGAGGACTACATCATTTAGTTTACGAGGTAGTGGACAACTCTGTTGATGAAGCTTTGGCTGGTTATTGTACTCATGTTGAAGTGGATATCAATGCTGATGGTTCTGTTACAGTTACAGATGATGGTCGGGGTATTCCTACGGATATTCACCCGAAAACTGGAAAATCAGCTTTGGAAACGGTGTTAACTGTTCTTCATGCTGGTGGTAAGTTTGGTGGCGGTGGCTACAAAGTATCTGGTGGTTTACACGGTGTGGGTATTTCTGTTGTTAACGCCCTTTCTGAGTTTGTAGAAGTAACTGTTTGGCGTGATCACAAGGTACACAACCAACGCTATGAAAGGGGTATACCTGTTACTGATCTGCAAGCAAAACCACATAAAGAACCCCAGACCGGTACTTCTGTTACTTTTAAACCAGATGAGCAAATTTTTACTACTGGTACTGAATTTGATTATATCACTTTAGCAGGTCGTCTGCGGGAGTTAGCCTATCTCAACGCAGGTGTAAAAATTACCTTTACAGATCATCGTTTAGAAGTTATCAAAAGTGATGCACCCAAGGTAGAAACTTATGAATACAAAGGCGGTATTAAAGAATACGTCGCCTACATGAACCGGGAAAAACAACCTTTACACGAAGAAATTATTTATGTGCAAGGGGAAAGGAATAATGTTCAGGTGGAAGTTGCCTTACAATGGTGTACTGATGCCTATACTGATAATGTCTTAGGTTTTGCTAATAATATCCGTACTATTGACGGCGGTACTCATTTAGAAGGTTTAAAAACTGTTCTGACTAGAACTTTAAATGCGATCGCCCGCAAGCGGAATAAAATTAAAGAAAATGAATCTAATCTCAGTGGTGAACACGTCCGCGAAGGTTTAACCGCAGTTATTTCCGTTAAAGTCCCTGATCCTGAGTTTGAAGGACAAACTAAAACTAAACTTGGTAATACGGAAGTCCGGGGTATTGTTGATTCTTTCGTAGGAGAGGTTCTGACTGAATACCTAGAATTTCATCCTACTGTCGCTGATTCTATTCTAGATAAGGCTATTCAAGCTTTTAAAGCCGCAGAAGCAGCACGTCACGCAAGAGAGTTAGTTAGAAGAAAATCTGTACTGGAATCATCCCCTTTACCCGGTAAATTAGCAGATTGTAGTTCTCGTGACCCCGCTGAATCGGAGATATTCATCGTGGAAGGTGATTCAGCGGGTGGAAGCGCGAAACAAGGACGCGATCGCCGAACTCAAGCTATCCTGCCCCTACGTGGTAAAATTCTCAACATTGAAAAAACCGACGACGCAAAAATCTACAAAAACAACGAAGTTCAATCTTTAATTACAGCATTGGGTTTAGGCGTTAAAGGTGAAGAATTTGATGCCTCACAATTACGCTATCATCGTGTGGTAATTATGACTGATGCTGACGTAGATGGGGCGCACATCCGAACTTTGTTGTTAACATTCTTCTATCGTTATCAGCGATCGCTCATTGAACAAGGTTTCATCTATATTGCTTGTCCACCACTATATAAAGTAGAACGGGGCAAAAACTACCAGTATTGTTATAGCGATCGCGAATTACAACAACACATTGCCACCTTACCAGCTAACGCTAACTATACCATCCAGCGTTTTAAAGGTTTAGGGGAAATGATGCCCGAACAACTGTGGACAACAACCATGAACCCAGAAACCAGGACACTAAAACAAGTAGAGATAGAAGACGCAGCGGAAGCAGATCGAATATTTACCATTTTAATGGGCGATCGCGTTGCACCCAGACGGGAGTTTATTGAAACCTATGGTTCTAAACTAAACCTCACAGATCTAGATATCTAATTTGTTATCTTGAATCTAGTTATAGAACTCGCCCTACATCCAATGGATGTATGGGTGAGATTAATTACTAATAGCTGTGTTAAAATACTAGTATTTAACAAGCCGTTCGCCTACATCCACCGCATCAAGTACGATCAAGTATCTCCACCAAGTTCCGATACTTTATCGGGCGTGGTTTTGGCTCACTCGATTTTCTTATAATGAAGCAAGTTTTGGAAAATAAATGTAGTATACTTATAAAATACTTATAAAACAAGTAAAAATACCCTGCTTGGCAAATAAAAATAGCAGTCATTTAAAATATTAAGGTGCTAATATATACCTTTATCCGGTGAAACTACTAACAATATATTTGCCAATATTGTCATATACCGCTATGGTAAAGAATATAGATTTGCTGTTAGCGTATCGAAGACAGCGAAAGCTCCGAAGGCAGCATAGCGTCGCCACTTACTGATAGCTGAAAGCTGGCGATTTGTATTATGTATCCTATGCACTTTTTTCATAAGTAGGTAAATTGTTTAGCATATCCAATGACAAATTATTTCTCGACTGATTAAAATATCTTTGTATACAATAGGAACAGTTTGTCAAGCTGCATAGGGTTGAAATCTTCACATTGCGCTAATGTGTTAATAAGGCCGAAAAGAGAAAACTCTAAATTCATCTGTCAATCGGCTTATTCTCCCAAAACCTTAACTCCTTAGTTGAGGTTATGAACATAGCATATACAAGGCTTGGTGTCTGGAAACAAGCACCACCACTGTTACACTATTGCCCTATATACTCAGCGGTTAGCCTAGTTTTGCTATCTCAAATAAGTAATTTATGAAGGAATGGTAAACATGGGGGTGCATCAATAACTGCTAACTTGAGTGAACCTCCAATGTGCTGTTGCCAGGAAACTCAGAAAACTATTGTTTTACTTGGGGTTGAAAATCTCCCCATAGCAAGTGCGCCTACCTTTTAATCTAATGAGAATGCCACTGCAAATTCAAAAAGTTTCCAACAAGATTTAATGGTGTGACTACCGTTTTTAATGTCTTTTTGATAAAAGTGGCTTCATCTTGGTAAATGAGTTCGTTATTAACACACAAAAAGATTACAATTTCTGTGAAACAGGCTACAATCAGAACAGTCTTAACAGGTAAATCTGCCCGCAGTCATATCCATTATGTCTGAAGTGGTTAATTTATTGATTAAGGTGTATCTGGTTATAGACCAGTGAATCAGAAGTTCTGTATAACGGCAACAGCGATTAGTTTTACTTTTTCAGAGCAACTCACATAAAAGTGATTTTTTGCCATTAAAGTAAACAACTGCGCCTCCATTGAGAGGAAATGGGAAAGATCATAGGCAAATTAGCCAAAAGCCTATATTTCGGTGAAAAAAAGCTCGATCACAAGAGCAGTAACCACATTTTGAGTAATTGATTCTGCAAGGAGCATGAGGAACGCGGCATGAACCAGGCTAACAACGTACTCGATATTGATTATCGGCCTGACCTAGAAATAAATACGCCTGATATCGAAGAAGAACTCTTATTAATCGAGGATGAAGAGGACTTACTGCTAGTTGATGACGGCGATATTGATGATTTTTTAGAGCCTCAGACTGATGAGGACGACGCAAAGTCTGGAAAAGCCGCTAAATCGCGTCGTCGGACACAAAGCAAGAAAAAACACTTTACCGAAGACTCGATTCGCCTTTACCTGCAAGAAATCGGTCGGATTCGTTTATTACGCGCAGACGAAGAAATTGAACTGGCGCGGAAAATCGCTGATTTACTGGAATTAGAAAGAGTAAGGGATCATCTGTACGAACAGTTAGAACGAGAACCCGAATTTAAGGAATGGGCAGAAGCGGTACAACTGCCATTACCAACTTTCCGTTATCGTCTGCACGTAGGCCGTCGGGCGAAAGATAAAATGGTGCAATCGAATCTGCGGCTTGTGGTTTCTATTGCTAAAAAATATATGAATCGTGGCTTATCCTTCCAAGACTTAATTCAAGAAGGTAGCCTGGGTTTGATTCGGGCAGCAGAAAAATTTGACCATGAGAAAGGTTATAAGTTTTCTACCTACGCTACATGGTGGATTAGACAAGCAATTACAAGAGCGATCGCTGATCAATCTCGTACTATTCGTCTACCAGTTCACCTCTACGAAACTATATCACGGATCAAGAAAACTACCAAGCTATTATCTCAAGAAATGGGTCGCAAACCTACGGAAGAAGAAATTGCGACTCGCATGGAAATGACTATTGAGAAACTGCGGTTTATTGCTAAGTCAGCCCAGTTGCCCATTTCATTAGAAACACCCATTGGTAAAGAAGAAGATTCCCGTTTAGGCGATTTTATTGAATCTGATGGCGAAACACCAGAAGATCAAGTTTCTAAGAACTTACTCCGTGAAGACCTAGAAAAAGTCCTCGATAGTCTCAGTCCTCGTGAAAGAGATGTGTTGAGATTACGCTACGGCTTAGATGATGGTCGCATGAAAACCTTGGAAGAAATCGGACAGATTTTCAACGTTACCCGTGAACGCATCCGCCAAATAGAGGCCAAAGCACTCCGCAAGTTACGTCACCCCAATCGTAACAGCGTCCTCAAGGAGTATATTCGGTAAGGGGACTGGGGACTGGTGACTGGTGACTGGTGACTGGTGACTGGTGACTGGTGACTGGTGACTGGTGACTGGTGACTGGTGACTGGTGACTGGGGACTGGTGACTGGTGACTGGTGACTGGTGACTGGTGACTGGTGACTGGTGACTGGTGACTGGTGACTGGTGACTGTGAAAACAAGAAACAGGAAATATTTATCTTTCTCCTGACTCCTTGAACTTCTGACTCCTTGAACTCCTGCCTTCTGACTCCTAAAAACTGAAAAACCTGGTAGTTAATTACAACCACCAGGTTTTTTAGTTTACAGAAAAATTTGCATTTCAAAATTTACAGAATACCCCAGAAGTGCAGGAAGCCTTGGCCAGAGAACAACTCAATTAAAGTTGCTGCTAAAAAGCCAATCATTGCCAAGCGACCATTCCAAATTTCAGCTTGGGGAGTAAAGCCCCAACGCCAAGCATTGCGATCTTCAGGTACAGAAGTAATAGTTTTTGTTGCATTAGTCATGGTTCGCACTCCAAACTATATTTACTAAGCTTTATTGCCTTATGTAAACTAATATAACAATTTTTTTCAGAAATGCAATATTGATTTATGTTTGTGTAGAGATTTGTGAACATAATTTAACAAATCTTATAAATTGATTAGCCAACAGGTGACAAGAATGTTGTCACCCTGAACTTCCAAGCTAAACTTCTAAATTTATGATCGCACCTCAAAAACGCTGATAATTACCTCATCTCGGTTGACTTGTAAAACACTTTCACCCTTAGCATCTCTATCTAGCATCGGCACAGAGTCCACAGGTATTCTGACCACTCGCTCCTTATTAGTAACTATTGCCACCTCTGTACCAGGGATAGCACGTACCATTCCCGCCAAATGATCAGTTTTGTTATGAAACTTGAGGATTTGTAGACCTAAATCACCACGATTAGCTGCTCTTAAATTGCTGGCGGGTATTCGCTTGGCGTATCCTTCTTGAGTAACCAGCAATAACTGATCATCTTTACCAACATTCGCACAGCCGACCATTTGCTGATTTTTTACCAAGCGAAAAGCTTGTAAACCCATTGCCGCACGTCCCATAAGAGGTAACTGTTCATCATTAACGGCAAATCGCAACAAGCGGCCGCCAGAACTAGCTAAAATCAGATGTTGACCTGTGGTGGTAAACTCAGTAAAAGACAATTCATCATTATCTTTGAGTTTTAAAATCGTAATTCCGCGCCGACTGAGATTAGCAAATTCCTCCAAAGCCAGACGCTTAATGCGCCCTTGTTTTGTCAGCAGTACAATTTGATTAATTTCAGGATCTTCTGGCAGCACAAAGCGGCTAACAATACCTTCTACATTGGCTTGAGCCGTACTGGTAAGCATGGTAATTAATGGTGTTCCCCGTGGAGAACGTCCAGTTGTGGCGGGAATATCTCCCACTTTCACAGGGTAAACTTTGCCCCCAGTATTGAGGATGAGCAAATCTTGATTGGTATCAGTTACCGCTGTTTGAATAATGAAGTCATTTTCATGCAAACTGTTTTCAGTTTTTGGTTTCTTCCCATGAGGAGAAAGACGACGTACATAACCGCGTTGAGTAAATTCTAAAATAGCTTCTTCTGAGGGTTGTTCAGATTTGGAATTTTCCTCTGTTTCTGTTTTGCCCTTTTCTTGTTTAACTGGGATATCGCTGATGGAAGAAATTTTAGTTCTTCTAGCATCTTCATATTTGCGTTTGAGAGTTCGCAAATCCTTTTTCAAAGACTTCAGTAATTCCCGTCGGTCTTCCAGTAATCTCCGCAATGAGGTAATTTGCGCGTTGAGGTCACTAAATTCCTGCTGTAAATTTTGTTGTTCTAAACTGGTGAGACGGCGTAATGGCATGGCTAAAATGGCATCCGCTTGTACTTCACTCAAATCTAATTGGCTACAAAGAGTCATTTTGGCTGTACTACCATCGGTAGCTTGCCTTAAAATAGCAATTACTTCATCTAAGTTAGATAAAGCTGTTAATAAACCAGTGACGATATTTAAACGATTTTCAGCTTTACCTAACTCATAACTGTAGCGACGATTAAGGGTATGTTCTCGGAAATTGAGAAATTCCTGTAACATTTGCCGCAAGCTTAACTGGCGGGGTTGTCCATCCACCAAAGCCAAAAGAATTGCGCCAAAGGTAGTTTGTAGGGCTGTTTGGTGGTAGAGATGTTGGAGGACATCCTGGGGGTTGGTATCGCGTTTGAGTTCAATGACTACTCGCATTCCTTCACGATCGCTCTCATCTCGCAAATCAGAAATGCCGTGTAAACGACCTTGATTGACCAAATCAGCGACTTTTTCAATCCAGCCAGCTTTATTCACTTGATACGGTAATTCTGTGACGATAATCGCTGTCCGGCGCTTACTTCCCCTAGTTGGCATAACTTCTTCTAGGGTAGCTACACCCCGGAGAACGATCCCACCTTTACCGGTAGTGTATGCTTCTCGAATGCCTGAGTTACCAACAATTTCCCCACCTGTAGGAAAGTCAGGTCCAGGAATTAGCTCAAATAACTTCTCATCCTTTAAATCTGGATTATCAATTAAAGCTATTAAACCATCGACTATTTCCCCTAAATTATGGGGTGGAATATTTGTAGCCATTCCCACAGCAATACCAGCACAGCCATTAAGTAAGAGAAATGGTAACTGAGCAGGTAATACTGTGGGTTCTTGTTGTGAATTATCGAAATTTCCGATAAATTCTACAGTTTCTTCGCCAATTTCTGCCAGCATTCCTTCATGACTCACTGGTGCAAGGCGCGTCTCTGTATAACGCATTGCTGCTGGTGGGTCATTATCCACACTGCCAAAATTACCATGTCCGGCTAGTAAGGGGTAACGGCTGGAAAAATCTTGTACTAACCTGACCAAAGCATCATAAACAGCTTGATCCCCGTGGGGATGGTATTTACCTAATACGTCACCAACTACGCGAGCGCATTTGCGATAAGGTCTATCTGGTGTTAAACCGAGTTCGTGCATGGCATACAAAATCCGCCGATGCACAGGCTTTAAGCCATCACGCACGTCCGGTAATGCTCGCCCAACTATCACACTCATGGCATATTCTAGATAAGACCGTTGCATCTCGGTGTGCAGGGGTGTTGGAATTACCTGTCCCGTGGAGAGAAGGTTTAACTGTTGTGCCATGAGTTTTTTCCCTGAATTCTAACTATACAAAAATCGCTGTAACTTACCACTGTAACAACCACAGCATTACCAATGAAATAGCATTCCTCACACAATTTTGATTCTCAGAGGATAAAAAACCGTAGTATTATCCTTGATGTTGGGGATACACATTGATTATTAAACGGGTGGCAAATATTATTTGCTGCATAACGTCTTATACCAAATTGGTAGCGGTTATACTGTTTCAAATTGTGGAAACACCTTAACCATCAACACTTTCCCATCGAAAATCCCAAAGCAGAAATCCAATATTGCTTGTAATCCTCCCATATTCACCCTAATTTAAATTCTTAAATTCTCATGAAAACAGTTTTGATTGTCGAAGATGATCTGATTAATGCTCGTGTTTTTTCCAAGATTTTGACCAAACGTGGTGGCTTGGGGGTAAAACACACGGAAGATGTGGAAGAAGTAATAAAAATTGCCCAAGCTGGGGAAGCTGATTTGATTTTAATGGATGTTTCTCTGTCACGTAGTATTTATCAAGGCAAGTCTGTTGATGGTATCAAAATTACACAAATGTTAAAATCTGACCCACAAACCGCAAATTTACCTGTGATTTTAGTGACTGCACACGCTATGGAAGGCGACCGCGAGAACTTTCTTAAACAAAGTGGTGCTGATGGCTACATCTCAAAACCAGTTGTTGACCATCAGCAATTTGTTGAGCAAATCATGGAACTTCTCCCCAAAAACTAGCTTTGAGTATTGATAACTGATATTAGCAACGTTCACCCATCAAGATTTGGCAATATTTGTATTTTGGGAAAGAATCTACTGTGCAGTCGGTGGATCGGGGATGATTACATCTTCCTGTGGATATAGGGCTGATTGCATTTGAGGTAAATCCAAGAACTTTTTGGCATCTAGTAACAGGCGTGTACCCCAAAGGTTTTGTTTAAGAAAGTCTAATTCTGCATAGCGTTGGTCTATGCGGAGTGCTTCTTGCCCTATTGCTAAACCTTGTTGGCTATCGCCTTTAGTATACAGTGCTACTGCTAGTGCTAATAAAGGTTCTGCTGCTTTTTTGTCAATAGCAATTGCCTCTTGCCATTTCTTTATTGCGCCTTCAACATCCCCTTGTTCGTATTTAATTAAGCCAATGTTGTTAACTGCTGGCCAGAATTTTTTATCCTGGGATACAGATTCATTAAATTTGGCGATCGCCTCTGGTAAACGACCGAGCATATAATAAGCATTACCCAGATCAAACAACCCTTCTGGATCATTGGGTTGTAACTTCAACCCAGCTTGATAATAGTTGGCTGAAGCTTGATAATTTTCTTTCTGAAAATTAGCTGAACCTATAGCAAAAAGAACATCCGCATTTTTGGGATTGAGAGTTTGTGCCTTTTTCAAAGCTGCGATCGCTGCATCAAACTCTTTTGTTTGCAGATGTAATCCACCTAACAGGAACCATACTTTATCATTTTTAGGAGCTAGTTGAGTCGCCAGCCTCGCTCTTGGCAAGGCCATATCAATTTGCTGAAACTGAGCTAATTGAGCAGCTTCTTGAGCCAAGCTCAAACCCTGCTTCTCTAACTTAGCTGTATCAATCTCTACTGTATGAGGTATTAGCGCCTGTGCGTGAACTGCTTGGGGCAGATTCCATAAACCACAGACAATTAGAAAAGAAATAAAATTAAGGTGTTTTGGCACACTACCGCCTCTTAGCCACAAATCAATTTATCTTTACCGTTAGCTTAGACGATTTCCACTGTAGACGACAGGTAAATTTTACAGAATAGTGGTGATTGGTGATTGGTGATTGGTGATTGGTGATTGGTGATTGGTGATTGGTGATTGGTGATTGGTGATTGGTGATTGGATGAATAACCCAATTCCCAATTGACATTAATTGTGAAAATTTGTTATATTAATAAGTAATAACATACTTATTTATGCCACGGACACCAAAAATTACCAATGAGCAAATATTAGATGCAGCCCGTGAAATATTTCTTGAGCAAGGTTTTGGGGCTTCAACCTTGGAAATTGCTCAAAAAGCTGGAATTTCAGAAGCGTCTATTTTCAAACGCTTTTCCACTAAAGAAGAACTTTTCTTTGCATCAATGGGTATTCCTGAAAAATCACCTTGGGGAAAGAAACTTGACGCTTTGGTGGGAAAAGGAAATCTGAAACAAAATCTTATAGATTTGAGTCTAGAGATTCTAGAATTTAATCGTCAAGTAATGCCACGTTTGATGATGTTGCGATCGCGTGGTAATTTAATCCCAGAAATGTTCAACCGCGCAGATTCTAGACCTAGCCGAGATTTGAAAACATTTACCAATTTTCTAGAAAGGGAAATAGCACAAGGAAGACTGCGCCCCTGCGATCCCCAAACTATTGCTATGATATTGTTAGGATCACTGATGAATTATGTTTTCTTAGAGCATATACACCCCACAGGAGAACGACCTACAGATGAACTCTTATTTGTCCAGAATCTCATAGAGATAGTTTGGCAGGGAATTTCACCTACTTAATCTCAATATTAATTGCACAAGTGAGTGTAATATTTTTAGCCAATTAATTTGGGCAATTATTCAACAATGGACAATTAACAATGAACAATTGACAATTACCTTTCCCTGAAAGTCAGAGTCTTGAAAAAGCGGAATTTTTGGCTTTTTTACCCTGTAAAGAGGAGGTGTTAAACCTTGAATGAAACAATTGTCAATTATCAACTGTCAATTATCAATTAATAAGTGATTACTTACATTTTATTGTTGTGGTTTGAGATTGGTGATTAGTGATTACACCCACGTTTCGTCTTTCCTCAACACCAGTAAAATTCACCCTATGATGTGAGGGCGCACCATTCTCTAAACTTTTAGTATAAATAAGAACTTACATCTATTCATCTTAGTTATTTGTCAGTTAATAGCAAAAGATTGTTTAGTATTGAGATCAAAACTTGATAAATTGGGTAATTTACGAAATTTTAGACAAATAAGAAGGCAAATAATAATATGACTAGCTACACAGAAATTCCACTGATAGGCAAAAAAGTTAAGTATCCATTACGCTGGCTGATGGGTTTAGTCGCTGCTGGTGTTTTCGTTGTGGGGACAACAACAGTCCTAAAAGTAGTAAACCGGGAAAACAGCAAACAAGACATTTCTCAACTCACTGTTCCCGTGGAAGCAAAAAGCGTCACAGTGAGAATTACAGCGAGTGGGAAAGTGCAACCAGTACAAAGCGTGAATATTAGCCCGAAAAGTCCGGGATTATTAGCAGAATTAAACGTTGAACAGGGAGAAACAGTCCAAAAGGGGCAAATTATAGCCCGCATGGATAATTCCGAAATCAAGATGCGGATACTTCAGTATCAAGCTAACTTAGAACAGGCCAAGGCACAACTAGCAGAAAGCGAAGCAGGGAGTCGTCCTGAAGAAATTGCCCAAGCAAAAGCGAGATTAGCACAAGCGCAAGCTCAACTAGCTGTAATTCGTGCTGGTAATCGTTCGCAGGAAATTGATCAAGCTAGGGCGGCTGTAGATGCTGCTAACGCTCAGGTAGAACTAACTCAATCCAGGGTAAAGCGTTACCAAGCTTTAGCTAAAGAAGGTGCTATTTCTCAAGATACTTTAGACCAGTACATTACTGAAGATAGAAGAGCAAAAGCCAGTTTAGAAGAAGCAAAAAAGCGATTATCTTTGCAAAAAGCTGGAAACCGTGATGAAGATATCAAAAGACAACAAGCAGTTGTTACCCAAGAAAGGGAAGCATTGCGAAAGTTAGAAAATGGTAGTCGTCCTGAAGAAATTGCTCGTTTGAGAGCAGCTGTAACAGCTGCCAATGCTCAATTAAGACAGCAACAAGTACAGTTAGAAGATACAATTATCCGCGCTCCCTTTTCTGGAATTGTTACCCAAAGATATGCCACATTAGGAGGTTATGTTAGTCCTGCTATTTCTGCTTCTAGTAATGCTTCTGCTACTTCCACTTCAATTATTGCTTTAGCTAGAGGTTTAGAAATTTTGGCGAATGTTCCTGAAACTGATATTGGGAGAATTAAACAAGGACAAGAAGTAGAAATTGTCGCTGATGCTTATCCTGATCAGGTGTTTAAAGGGAGTGTACGTTTAATTGCTCCTGAAGCAGTTGTAGAACAAGGTGTAACATCATTTCAGGTGCGGATAAATATTGATAGTGGTGTGGATAAATTGCGTTCTGGTTTAAATGTGGATGTGACATTTTTGGGCGATCGCATTAATGACGCTTTAACTATACCCACTGTCGCTATTCTCACGGAAAATGGCAAAACAGGGGTATTAGTACCAGATGAAAATAATAAACCCCAGTTTCGAGAAATTACTATTGGTACACAAATTAAAAATGAAACTCAAGTTTTAGAGGGTGTAAAAACAGGTGATTTAATATTTATTAATCCTCCAAAAGATTACAAGATTAAAAAAGAGAAAAAATAGGTGACAGGAGTCAGGAGTCGTAGGGGCGAAGCATTCGGAAAATAACCTGTGATAAAAATTGATAATTGATCGCCCGAATGCTTCGCCCTTACAGGAATCAGGAGTTAGGAGTTAAATAGAGAAAGAAGAATAATTCTGAAAATCCAAAATCTAAAATCCAAAATCAAACGTCTTATGAATTTTCTAGAAAGTGTACAAATGGCAGGTAAAACCCTGATATCTAATAAACTGAGAAGTGTTTTAACAATGCTGGGGATTATTATTGGCAATAGCTCAGTAATTGCGATGATTGGTATTGGTGAAGGTGGACAAAAATTTGTATCTGACCAATTAAATTCCTTAGGTCCAAATGTTGTATTTGTGATTCCTGGTAATGAAGAAGTTCAGCGAGTTTCTAGGGATGTTGTGAGAACTTTAGTTTTAGAAGATGCGAATGCAATTGATACTCAAGTACCGACCATAGCAGAAACAACAGCAGAATTAAATAGTAGACAGGTTGTTACTTATAAAAACAGAAATACCAATGTGAATATTATTGGTACAACTCCTAGTTTTTTGAAAGTACGTGATTTTGAAGTAGCAACAGGAAGATTTTTCACCGACATAGATATGAAGCGCAGTAACCAAGTTGTGGTTTTAGGTGGGAAATTAAAAGAAAAACTTTTTGGTGATAAAAATCCTATTAGTCAACCAATTAGAATCAAAAATACCAGCTTTCAAGTAATTGGTGTTTTAACAGAAAAAGGTTCAAATTTGGGTGTAAATTATGATGATTCTGCATTAGTGCCCATTATGACAGCAGCAAATCGTTTAGTGGGTAAAACCTCACCTTATGGTTTAGAAGTAACTTATATTGTTGCTTCTGCTAAAGATGCTGATAGTGTGGATGCAGCAGAATTTCAAATTACTAATTTACTGCGACAAAGACATAAATTAGTGGGGGAAAATGACTTTACTATTCGTACCCAAAAAGATGCTTTAGAAACAGTCGGTCAAATTTCCGGTGCTTTGACAATTATGTTAACAGGAATTGCGGCTATTTCCTTATTTGTTGGTGGTATTGGAATTATGAATATTATGTTGGTTTCTGTAACTGAACGTACCCAAGAAATTGGTTTAAGAAAAGCGATAGGTGCTACCCAACAAGATATTTTACTTCAGTTCATGATTGAAGCAGTTATTGTTTCTGTCATTGGTGGTGTAGTTGGTACTGCTGTGGGAGTTGGGAGTATAATGTTAGTCGCTGCTGTAAGTCCTTTAGAAGCAAGTATTTCTTTTGTTTCTATTACTATGGCGGTGGGTATTTCTGGGGGTATTGGTTTATTTTTTGGGGTTGTTCCTGCGCGTCGTGCTGCACAACTTGATCCTATTGTGGCGTTGAGGAGTGCGTGAGTAATTGAAAATGTCTGAATCAAGATTTCCAGGATTTAAGGATTTACAAATTATCAATGAATTCTGCAAGAGTTCTATTATAATATTGTAATTACAAAAAACTACTTTTGTAAACTAATCATTAGAAAATTAAATCTCTATGTCTAACACTCTCACTCTTAACGATTCTCTTTCTCCTAACTCTGAACCCAAACCAGAAATTATCCGTTTAGAAAATATCTTTAAAGTCTACGGAATGGGAGAAACAGAAGTACAAGCATTAAATGATATCAACTTGGCAATTAATGAAGGTGAATATTGTGCCATTATGGGTCCTTCTGGTTCGGGAAAATCAACAGCGATGAATATTATCGGTTGTTTAGATCGTTCCAGTTCGGGTAATTATTATTTAGATAATATCAATGTTGCCCAAATGAATGATCAGGACTTAGCACACATTAGAAATAAAAAGCTGGGTTTTGTATTTCAACAATTTCATTTATTACCCCAACTTACAGCTTTAGAAAATGTGATGTTACCAATGGTTTATGCTGGGGTAAAACCCAGTGAAAGAAAAGAACGTGCTGCGGAAGCATTAATAAAAGTAGGGTTAGAAAAACGTTTAAATAATAAACCTACTCAGTTATCAGGAGGACAACAACAAAGAGTAGCGATCGCTCGTGCAATTGTCAACCGTCCTGTTGTACTCTTAGCAGATGAACCTACCGGTGCTTTAGACTCTCGCACAACTCAAGAAGTTTTAGATATTTTTGGTGAATTAAATAGCACGGGAATTACAGTTGTGATGGTGACTCATGAAACGGAAGTTGCTAGTCAAACCAATCGCATTGTTTGGTTTCGTGATGGAAAAGTTGTACACTCTCACTTAACACCAGAAGAGTTACATCAACTGGTAGCTTCTTAGAGGATGTTTGAAAAGTCTCTCATGATGTATCAAATATTTTCAGATCCCCCTAAAACCTCATTGAAAAGGGGGACTTTAAAGAATTTAGTCCCCCCTTTTTAAGGGGGGTTGGGGGAATCTAAAAATCAACTATATACTAGAAGTTAACCCCAAACGAAAAGTAAAACCAGGACTATAGATACGATTCACCTTTTCATATTGTTCACCGAACAAATTTTCCAAGTAAAAAGTCAATCCTAAATTTTGACTCACAGGAATACGACCACTCAAATCTAAATTTACAAAAGAAGGTGAAAAATCTGTAGGTCTCTCACCAGCAGCGGTATTAGCAAACACAGCCCGACGAGTACCACTATTATAAGTCAGATACAAATTAGCTTCCCATCCATGCTTTTGATAACCAATTCCACCTTGCAGCAAAGAATAAGGAATCAAACCTAATTGTAACCCTTTTTCCGTTCCCGTTTTAATTTCGGCATCTGTATAAGTGTAGTTGATAAAAGTAGACCAATCACGAGCTAATTTTAATTGCAAAGCAGCTTCTAAACCATTAGTATCTACCAAACCCACATTTGTCCATGTTCTAGTACGATTATCAATAGCCAAACGATTATCCAAACTACTACCAAAATAAGTCAACTGCGCCAGCAAATTACTAGATAAATTAAAATCCACTCCCGCAGTCCAAGTAGAACCAGTTTCGGGTTTTAAATTTGGGTTTGGATTCCAATTATGAACATTATCAAAAACATATAATTGATCTAAACCAGGATTACGTTGCGCCCCTGCCCAACTGCCACGGACAGCAACCACAGGATTCATGGCATAACGGAAACCAAAACTAGGATTGAAATAACTATCAAACTGACTGTCAAAGCTTTGTCTTAAACCCAAATCAATCAGAAAATCATCACTAACTTTCCAAGTATTTACCGCAAACAAAGCCGTATTTAAAACACTTCTATCTTCCTTTTCATTTTGATCAGCAAGACGACCTATACTGACAACATCACCATTTAAATCAGTGTTTTTTAAATCTAAACCCCAACGCAATTGATTATTGTCGCTCAGTTTCCACTCATGATCTACCCTAGTAGTAATTTGTTTAGTATCTAAAATTCCTGTACGATAAACTGTTCCTCCTGTTCCCGGTCCGTATGTACTAAAGTAATTTTGATTATAACCGATAGTAGTTGTTAAATTTGAATCGTTATCTTTACCCAGTCGAGTTTTCCAGGATAACCCAATATTTAAACTATCATGATCTAATCTATCTCTTTGTAAAGGAAAACCAAAATAAATTAAACCCCTACGACTACTGAGGGTCTTAAAATCTAAATTCACAGAATTTTTAGCATCTAAATCTAAACCAATACTACCAAAATAGGTACTGGTGGCAGTATCAGCATTAAATAAATAACCATCCGCAGGATTACGATTTGCTGCACCCACAGGAACACGATAACGGTTGTCTATAAAGAATCTTTCAAAACTGAAATTGTATTTGACTTTATTAGCAGAACCAGAATAAGTAACCTGTTGATTATTTAAATTTAAAGATCCAAATTCTGCACTACCAGTTAATTTTGGTTTACTAAAACCTGCTTTGGTGATAATATTTACAATCCCACCAAAAGCCGAAGAACCATATAAAGATGAAGCCGCACCGCTATATAATTCTACCCTTTCAATTGCCTCTACAGGAATACTATTTAAGTCAGTAGCACCATGATAGGTGCTAATATCATTATTAAATGGTCTGCCATTAATTAAGAATACAGATTGATTAATCGAAGCACCGCGATAATATGTTCCGGTGTGAATATCAGCACCATGTCCCACATTATTAATAGCAAAACCAGGCATTTTTTTTAAAACATCAGCAACGCTAGTAGCACCTTGTTTTGCGATTTCTTCTTTTTCAATTACATGAGTTGGTGTAGATTCGGGTAAAGCGTCTTTTTCTCCTATCGCTTCAATGGAAATATCTGTATCCTCTGTAGGTTCTGTAGGACTTAAATCTGTTTCTGTGTTTTTTTTAACTTCGGTTTCCGCAGGTTGTTGAGTTAATAAGTTCGCATTTGTGGCAGGTAGTTGAATTTCATTTAAACTAGGAATATCTGAATTTACTACCTGATCTTTAGTTTTATTATTATTAGCGACAGCAGGAAAAGCTACCAGTAAACTCAGTAAAAAAACTGGCAGGAAAACAAAATTATTATTCATCTTTCTCAACTCACACTTGGTAAAAACAAATGTAGGTATTCTCTCTGTTTATATAAAAACTGTCAAAAGACAAGCTGTCATATTTCAGATCACCTAATTATTTTCTAAATCACTATTAGACTCAGAAGAGGTAGAATCAGGTGGTGTTACTTCCTGGGTTTTACTTTCATCAACCTGATTTTCTGTATCAGATTTGACTGGTTCTAGTGAAGATGTAGATTCTTGAGGATTGGTAATTTTTGGTTTTGGTTGAGAAGCTTCTCTCTGTCTTTCTCTTTGTCTTTCTTTGATTTGACGATGACGCTGTGACCCTTGGATTGCAAAATTAATTGATGCTGTCACACCTTGTCTACCACCATCTAAAGGTGTTAATTTCCACTCTTGTACAGCTTGTTGAGCAGCTTCATCTAGTTCACTATCACCACTAGAACGAATTAACCGCACAAAGGTAACATTACCATTAGCATCCGTATCAAGAGCAACTTCAGCACGACCTTCTATACCCCGCCTTCTGGCTTTATTGGGATATTTGATATCACATCTAATACAATCTGCACGATTTAATTTTGTCCCATTGACAGGACGTGGTTTTGGTGCGATCGCAATATTTCTCTCACCATTTCCAATACCATTTCCAGTACCTTTACCTGCACCATTTCCAATACCATTTCCAGTGCCATTTCCAGTACCTTTACCTGCACTATTTCCAATACCATCTCCAGTACCGCTACCCTCACCATTTCCAGTCCCATTTTCTGTACCTTTACTTAAACCAGACCGCAAACGATTACCTAAATTACTTAAACTATTTTGACTAGATGAAGTAGTAAAAGTATTGTTGGAACTAACACTAACACTGCTAGGAGTTATTAACTTTGGTGCTGGAACATTTGAAAGTTTTGTATCTGGTATGACAGTTTGTTCAGGTTGTTCAACTGTGGGTTGAGTGGTTGTTTCAGTTTCTACTTTTTCAGTTATTTTTTCAGTTATTTTTGAAATAGGTGTAGTTGTTAAACTTGGTTGTGTTGTCGTCGGTTCAGGAATAGTTTTAGCAATAGGTGTAGTTGTTAAACTTGGTTGTGTTGTCGTCGGTTCAGGAATAGTTTTAGTAATAGGTGTAGTTGTTAAACTTGGTTGTGTTATCGTCGGTTCAGGAATAGTTTTAGTAATAGGTGTAGTTGTTAAACTTGGTTGTGTTATCGTCTTTTCAGGAATAGTTAGTGTTTGGCGTTGTTTGACAACAAAATTTTGAGTAGTTTTCAGTTGGGTTTGTTTAACTACAGGTTGAATAGCAGCATTACTCACGCTCAAGGTAGTTTTTTCTGGAAGAGAACTTTTAAAATTGTTATTACCACCACTACCACCACTACCACCACTAGCAGAATTTATCTTTGGTTGAGAGTTTTTTATCTCTTGTGGTTTGGCTATTATTTCCGGAACAGTTTCCACAATTGTGATTTCAATTGGTTCTTCTTGAGTTTGAGAAACTCTTTGTATAAATTTGCCAATCCCTAAAGCTAAAACCCCAATATGAAATACTAAAGAAGCGATGAGACTACAAAATAAAAAAGATTTAAGTGCTTTAGCTTCTTTTTCTCGCTGCTCTACAATTACAATCGAAAAACCCATATTTTAATTATTGTTTATGTTTTTATAATTTATTAGTTGTTTCTACTTATCTAATAATTGGATTAATTAGCGAGACAAAAAGCCCCGCCAATAATTATTTCAATTCAGAAAGTAAATTGTATTACTTCCAATTTTTATCTGCTTGTTCCAACACATAAGCAGCTACATTTTCAATGTTTTCGGTTTTTATGCGCTTACCAAAGGCTGGCATCGCACCCTTGCCGTTTGTAATTTGAGTAATAATAGCTTCATCAGAGTACATACCGTACTTTTCCAAAGCTTCTTTTTTCAAGCTTTTAGCAGCATTAACTAAATTTTTACCCCCCGCATGACATTGAGCGCAATTAGCTGTAAATACTGCTTTTCCAGCAACTGTATCTGCTGCTAAAGCGGGACTACTGAAGGCAAAAGTGAAGATGGTTATGCCTAACAGTAATACGGAAATTATCTTTTTCATCTCGTGTTCTCTCTACAACAATCGTTGAGTTGGTGCAATATGCTTCATAATTTTCTTTGGATTCTGTTGTATCAGTCAAACGACAAGCTGTAAAACTTGGAGGTCATTTTGGCAAAATTTACCTGACGTTCTTTTTATATCACGGGTTTGCAGTAAATGTAAATTTATGTAAAGGTCAGTGTTTCCTAGCCTCTACAGATCACTTTTTCAGCAACCGCTAAATAGTAATTCTGATTCATAATTTTTGAATTATCAAGCATTATTCCCAACTGCCAAAACAGTTGGGAATCTCTTGTCTTACCCTTTCAGGTATAACTATTATTAACTCACTGACAAATCTATTTACCAGCCAGCTTCCGCTTTTTCCATGACGTAAGCAGCTACATTGGCAATATCATCAGCTGACAAATTATTTTTGAAAGCTGGCATAGCATTTTTACCGTTTGTAACTTGAGCAATAATAGCAGATTCAGAGTAAATATTGTACTCTTCTAAGTCTGCCTTACTCAAACTTTTAGCAGCATTAACTAAATTTTTACCACCTGCATGACAAGAAGCACAATTAGCTGTAAATATTTTTTCTCCAGCACCAGTGTCAGCAGCGAAAGCAGGATTAATGAAGGCAAAGGTGAAGATAGTGATGCCTAATAGTAATACAGAAATAATCTTTTTCATTTTGTGTTCTCTCTACAACAATTGCTGATTAGGAGGTACTTGCTCCATAATTCTCTTTTTATTGTCTTGTATAAATCAAAAGAATAACTGTAAAAATTGAACTAAATTATTGAGCATAATAGATGTAATACTTATTATTGCAATGGTTGGGAATATATATTAATTTATATTAAACATAAATTTAAGTCACAAAAAAATCATTCTTAACTAAAAATTAAAAATTCATATCTAAAAAATGCTAAGATTAATGCTAATAATTATGTCAAAATAATTAAACATAAAATAGGGTTTGCTGATAGCGTAGCGTGGCGTTAGCCATATAAATCAGAAAACTTTACAGGTAAAGGGTTTTAGCTATTTTGACTTGTACTGAGCGACTTGTACTGAGCGCAGTCGAAGTAAGCCGAAGTGCTTTCAAAAAGTGCCAGCTTTTATGAGGTGGCAAGTGAAAAACCCTGCACTTAATTCCTACTTAAAGAAAAAATCCTTCCTATCCAACTCTTGAAACTGTCACCGTGGCGTAGTACCTGTCACCTGTCACCTAGCCTTCACAGATAACTTTTTCAGCAAACCCTAGTTAGAACATCAATTTATCATGAAAATCTTAGTACACAAGGGTTTTACTCTGACTCCTGACTCCTGACTCCTGCTATATTTTTCAGGCTTTTACTGACGGAAATCGACTGATGAAGGCTGAATGCTTAGGTGAAAAGATGTTTATTGATTCGCTAATCTAGTAATTGCTGGTTCACTGACTCGGCAAATTCGCCAATCTTCTAAAATATCAGCCCCCATAGTCCGGTAAAATTCCTGTGCAGAAACATTCCAATCTAAAACACTCCATTCTAAGCGCCCACAATTTCTTTCAACAGCTATTTTTGCTAATTTAGTCAGCAGTGCTTTACCAATACCTTGACGACGATATTCAGGTAAAACAAAAATATCTTCTAAATAAATTCCTGGCTTGGTGAGAAATGTAGAATAATTGTGAAAAAATAAAGCAAAACCCACAGCTTTACCTGTGACTTCTGCTAAAATCGCCTCTATATATTTTCGTTCACCAAATAAATGCTCATTTAATGCTTGAGCATTACCAGTGACAGCAGCAGATAATTTTTCATATTCTGCCAAGCCCTGAATTAATTCAAATAATACAGCACTATCACCAGGTTCAGCAAACCGGATAATTAAATCACTATCAAAAGTCATGAGTCTTATTCTCTAGTCCACAATCTCTAGTTTACAGGGGACTGGGGACTGGGGACTGGGGACTGGGTTAACCTCTCCTGCCTCCTGCCTCCTGCCTCCTGCCTCCTGCCTCCTGCTTTAAATTAACCAACCTTTTAAACGTTTAGCGATATGAGGACGGCGTAATTTTCGCATCGCTTTACTTTGAATTTGCCGTACTCGTTCACGGGAAAGGTTAAACATATTCCCCACTTCTTCCAGAGTACAGGGTTCGCTGGTTGTCAGTCCATAGCGTAAAGAAATTACGTCTTTTTCCCTGGGGGTGAGAACATCACCTAAAACCTCCCATATCTCCTGACGCATCATATTTTCATTCATTTTTGCTTCTGGAGATTGGTTATCTTCATCTTCCAACAAGTCCATCAATTCTGTATCTTCTTCTTTACCAACACGGTGATTTAAAGATAATGCTTGCCGGCGTAGTTGTTGCAGTTGACGCAGTTGTTGAACGCTTATTTCCAACGACTCGGCCATTTCCGCTTCTGTCGGGTTGCGAGCGAGTTTTTGT
Organism: Sphaerospermopsis sp. FACHB-1194; assembly: GCF_014696235.1. Taxonomy (NCBI): domain Bacteria; kingdom Bacillati; phylum Cyanobacteriota; class Cyanophyceae; order Nostocales; family Aphanizomenonaceae; genus Sphaerospermopsis; species Sphaerospermopsis sp. FACHB-1194. Next base: position 41,375 of record NZ_JACJPU010000025.1, read on the forward strand.
TTAAGTTCTCTTTGGGCTTTTTTAAGTTTGTTGAGTTTTTCAACAATGTGAATTGGTAGGCGGATAGTGCGGGCATCATTAGCTATAGCCCGTGTAATCGCCTGTCGAATCCACCAATAAGCATAAGTCGAAAACTTATAGCCCTTATCGGGATCAAACTTCTCTGTAGCGCGATTTAAACCCATAGCCCCTTCTTGAATTAGATCTAGAAAAGGCACTCCCCGATTAAGATATCGTTTAGCAATAGATACTACTAATCTCAAGTTAGAGCGAATCATTTTCCGCTTCGCTACCCTACCTTGATACAACCGACTTTCCAGTTGTTTTTCCGTCATATCAAACTTAGCAGCTACCTCGCTTTTGCTGGGGTTGTGTCCCAGTTCTGCTTCTAAAGCAGCTTGTAAGTCTTTTACTTCTTCTAAAAATCTTACCCTATGCGCCAACTCTACTTCTTCGTCAGGTTTCAGGAGAGGATAACGCGCCATTTCCTTAAAAAACGCGCCCACAGCATCGTCATGTTCGGTTTTATTATATCCCGAAGGACGTGCCGCTGCCATTTCATCCCCATCTCGTTCATCTGACTCCAAATTTTCCACAATTGAAGAGTCTTCAAATACTACTGCATCTAAACTATCAAGTGATGGTTCTTCATGATCAGCAGCGTTATCCAGTATTTCCATTGTTCCCAATTCAGCAAGATTCATAGTTTCCTTTTGGGATAGTTGCTTGGTTTGGTACATAAATTTAGTGACAGCTGCTCGTTTGAGAATAGTTAGTTTTTACCGACATATACACCCATTTACCCAGCCAAATACAATCTTCTTGAAAATTCTTGATTCGGAAAGAAAATATGTATCTGTCTGCCATATTTTGGTTACATCTAGATACAATTTATATGGTCTTTGCACCCAAAATACCATCTTTCCCCACTACCAGCAGACATATTTCTAATTTTTTTCTTCATCACCAAATATGTCAAACCCCCCTCAAACATTCTCCAGCTTAACAAATATAAAAATTCCATCTAAAGACCCTATACGTTAAATTTTTATGTATTTCCATGAAGTTTTGTTTGATTTGGAGTAAAAAAGTTAAAGCTTCCTAAGTTAAAGCTTCCCAAATGATCCAAATTACAAAAATGGTAGCTTAAAATCCGGACAATCTTGATTGTATCAAAGCATCTCACATACAAAAACTATTGAATATCTATCAATAGGTGGAAAAACTCTACTACCTATTTAGTAGACAAAAACAACTCATTATTATCGGATATACTTTCATTTGTGTAGTTAGCATAAAATATTTATTGCACGTATTGTAGAAATTATTTTGTCTATAAGATGACATATAAACAAAGTTATCAACTATCATGAGTAATAAAAGTATTGCGAAATACAGTTTGTTTGTAGTAAAATAGTAGTTAAACGTTAAGTGCGTCTGGTGAATTTGATTCATTCAGATGAGCAAATATCTATTAAAAAAGCCAAAAATTATGTATATTCAGGATGTAAGTTTATCCTCTCTATTGGTAGCTGAACCAGGATCATCATACCAGTCCAAAACAAATCTTTATCCTTGGATTGAAGTATTGGTAGATTTGTCAAAAACTTTAGCGCCGACGACAAATAAAACACCAGAAGAGAATGTAGCAATTGATGAAACAGTAGAAAAAGATTTATTAAATGATGCCATACCAGAACAGGAATTATCAGTTGATGAACTATCTAACAAGGAGCTATTGATTTATAAGATACCAGAACATTTAGATATTAAACCGGGTGATATTTTAACAGTTCCCTGGAGGACACAACTGTTAGGAGGAATAGCGATTCGTTTATTATCCCAACCACCAGCAAATTTAGGACTAGAGAAAATTCGGGAAGTACAAGATGTAGTCAGCAAAGAATTTTTCTCTAGCACCTATTGGGAATTACTGAATCGCATCGCCGCCTATTACTACACACCATTAATTCAAGTCATTCGGGTAGCATTACCACCAGGATTATTAGGGCGATCGCAAAGTCGTCTGCGACTAAAACCAGAAAATATTCCCAATGGTGCAGCCGAATTTTTACGTTCTCAAGCTGCCAAAGAAATACTGACAATACTTGAATCGCAACCAGATGGAGATTACAGTTTTCAATACCTCAAACGTCAAGTCAAAGGTTTTTATTGGGCAAAAAAACAATTAATAGATAGAAACTGGGCAGAAAGCTATTTCAAATTCACTCAATCTAAACCACAAATGAAACTAGCAGTAACGCTAGTTGATCATGGAAGATACATGAATCTCACTAAACGGCAACAAGAAATATTGAAAATACTGGGAGATCATGGTGGTGAATTATGGGTGACAGAGTGTGTAGAGATATGTCAAACTACACTACCTACTTTAAGAGGATTAGAACAAAAAGGTTGTATTGTCATTGAAGAACGGGAAAAACTACGCAGAGAACAAGGACCCAAAATAGCCGGGGATCAAGCCAAATTATTAACACCAGCCCAAACTAATGCTTTAGAAACCATCAAATCATTAAACGGATTTGCTCAAATTTTATTACATGGGGTAACAGGTTCAGGAAAAACCGAAGTTTACCTACAGGCGATCGCCCCCCTACTCAACCAAGGAAAATCAGCCCTAGTATTAGTCCCAGAAATTGGCCTCACACCCCAACTCACAGATAGATTTCGCGCCCGTTTTGGTAACAAAGTGCAAGTTTATCACAGCGCCCTTTCCGACGGTGAACGCTACGACACCTGGCGACAAATGTTTACCGGAGAAGCCCAAGTAGTCATAGGAACACGCAGCGCCATCTTTTCCCCCTTACCCAACCTGGGATTAATTATCCTCGACGAAGAACACGACAGCAGCTTTAAACAAGACTCACCCATCCCCACTTACAACGCCCGCACAGTAGCCCAATGGCGTGCAGAACTAGAAAACTGCCCCCTAATTTTAGGTTCTGCTACCCCCTCCCTTGAAAGTTGGGTAAGTATCAAAGAAAGCAGGGGAGCAGGAAGCAGGGAGCAGGGAGAGATCAACAACCCAATCACCAATCACCAATACCTCTCCCTTCCTGAACGCATCAACTCCAAACCCCTACCACCTATAGAAATAGTGGATATGCGTCAAGAGTTGAAAGAAGGAAATAGATCAATATTTAGTAGATCCCTACAACAAGCTTTAGAAGAATTAAAACAAAGGAAACAACAGGGAATATTATTTATTCATCGTCGGGGACATAGCACCTTTGTTTCCTGTCGTAGCTGTGGTTATGTGCTGGAATGTCCCAACTGTGATGTATCCTTGGCTTATCATCATGTAGAAGAAGGCGCACCCCAGTTATTAAAATGTCATTATTGTAATTATGGTCAACCACACCCTAAAAACTGTCCTCAATGTAGTTCACCCTACCTCAAATTCTTTGGTAGTGGTACTCAAAGAGTAACCCAGGAACTACAACGCCAATTTCCCCACATTAAACCAATTCGTTTTGATAGCGACACCACCCGCAAAAAAGGCGCACATCGCACCCTGATCAGCCAATTTGCCAACGGTGAAGCAGACTTATTAGTGGGTACACAAATGCTCACCAAAGGTTTAGACTTACCCCAAGTTACCCTTGTAGGAGTAGTTGCGGCTGATGGGTTGCTACATTTATCAGATTATCGCGCTAGTGAACGAGCTTTTCAAACCTTAACCCAAGTTGCAGGAAGGGCGGGAAGAGGAGAAGATCCCGGTAGAGTAATTATCCAAACATACACCCCAGAACATCCAGTTATTGAAGCAGTGAAAACCCATGATTATCAATCTTTTTGTGATGCAGAATTAGAACAAAGGGAAGCACTTAATTATCCCCCCTATGGCAGATTAATATTATTACGTTTGAGTAGTTCTGATCCCATAAAAGTGGAAAATATAGCCCAACTCATAGCGACAAATTTTAGCGAACAAGAAGGACTAGAGATATTAGGACCAGCACCAGCTAGTATTTTACGAGTAGCTAATCGTTATCGCTGGCAAATACTATTAAAATTTGCTCCTGATGCACTGCCTAATTTACCAGATTGGGAAGAAATCAGAAAACTTTGTCCTGCTTCAGTCAGCTTAACTATTGATGTCGATCCCATTAATATTATGTAGGGGTTACTGAGAAAGTCTTTCCGTTGAGGTAGGGAATAGGGAATAGGGAATAGGGAGGAAAATTTTAGATTGTAGATTTTAGATTTTAGATTGAAGTTGACAAAAACAATCCAAAATCCAAAATCCAAAATCAATAACTCCTGACTCCTGACTCCTGACTCCTGACTCCTGCTATATTGTTATCATTTTTCAGTAGCAATAATATGTAAATCTATTTTTTTATCTCTGATTAAATCCATTAATCGCTGAGTAAAAGAACCTTTAATAAATCTTTTCCATTTAGGTTGTTGACTTTCACCAATAACGATTTGTGTAATGTGATGGGTAGCAGCAACCTGAGCTATTTCTTTAGGAACATTACTACTTTTAACGTGCAGAAACTCACCACCAAACTCTCGACAAAGTTTTTCACAAGTATCAATGTGTAAACTTTCTTGTTTAGTCAAAAAACGTTCAGTATCAGCAACAAATACAGTATAAAGTGGGGCATTCATATAATTAGCAAGTCGCGCCCCCCGACGTAATAATTGCAAAGAATTAGGATAAGTAGAAACACAAACTAAAACCCGTTCATGAATATTATAAACTTGTCCAGTAGTAATTGAAGTATTTGCCTCCTCCTCTACCGTATCTGCAACTTCTCTTAATGCTAATTCTCGCAAAGCTATTAAATTTCGACGTTGAAAAAAGTTTTCTAAAGACTGTTCAATTTTATCAGCAGCATAGATTTTTCCTTCAAGCAAACGCTCTTCCAAAGTTTCTGGAGTCACATCAATTACAACCACCTCATCCGCTTCATCCAGTACCCGATCTGGTATACGTTCTCTAACTACAATACCTGTAATTCTAGCAACTAAATCATTTAAACTTTCCAAATGTTGAATATTCACAGTAGAATAAACATCTATGCCAGATGCTAAAATTTCTTCTACATCTTGATAGCGTTTTTCTCGTTCAGAACCCGGTATATTTGTGTGAGCCAATTCATCAATTAACACCAGTTGGGGAGAGCGTTCTAAAATTGCCTCCGTGTCCATTTCTTGCAGTTTAATATTCTCTTTAATAATGGATTTTCTAGCAATAACTTCTAATCCTTCAGCTTTGAGAGCAGTTTCTTTGCGTCCATGAGTTTCTAAAATGCCAATAACAACATCAATCCCCTCTTGTTTCAGTTGATGTGCTTCCTCTAGCATTTTATAAGTTTTACCCACACCGGGAGCCATGCCAATAAAAATTTTATGTTTCCCTCGACGAGCAGGACGGATATAATGACTATCAGGGGATCGAGTAGAAGAATAAAACATGAGTTAATTTCTTAATAATTAGAGACTTTCAAATAAAAAAATATTCTATTCAATTCAATTAATTTATGTGGGGTAGGCATACTTCGACACGCTCAGTACAAGTCTTGCCTGCCCTTAAATTCCGACGGGCTATCAGCCCATCCCACAAGATTGAGGATAATTTATTTTCTGGAAATACCTTACCTGATTTTATCTAATGCTAGATTTAACTTAAAAACATTCACTCCTGGTTCACCAAATATATCTAAAAAACGCCCATCTGTGTTTTGAGAAATTAAAGTTTCTAATTGCTGGGGTTCAATTCCTCTAGCTTTAGCTATTCTGGGAATTTGCACCTTTGCACTTTCAGGAGTAATGTGAGGATCAAGACTAGAACCAGAAGTGTAAACTAAATCAGCCGTCGGTTGAATTTCTGCTTTTCTTAGTTTATTAATTTCACCTTCATTACCATTAATTCTTACTAACAATGCGGGATTACTAGGAGCTAAATTACTAGCACCAGATACACCAGTTTTCAAAATACCAGCCTCATCATTTTTGGGGTCAGCAGTGCTATAGTTAGTAGTGCTAGGACGACTCCAGAAATACTTTTCACTGGTAAAAGGTTGACCAATCAAAGCAGAACCAATCACCACACCTTGGGAATTTGTAATTAAACTGCCATTTGCTTGAAAAGAAAAAGCAACCTGTCCTGAAATTAACATAAATAAGGGATAGATAAAGGTTGTTAGCACCCATAAAACTAAAGTTGCACGAATCGCTTTACTAACTTGAAATCTCTGACGCATATTAAAACCTCTCCATTTCAAAAATATTAAAGTTTTTGTTGGGTTGCGCTATCGCTTAACTCAACTTACGAATTACAAATTAGTAATTAAAACCTCTCAGGTTGAAAAATCACAACAAATAAATAAACACAAAAACTGAGGGTGACAAGTCCTAATAAAGTAATTGTGTAAGCAAAAAAACGTGATTCTGCTCCCGGTGTTGCTGCTCGTACTATTGGTGCTAATAAGACATTAACGCAAAGTAATAAAAACAAAATCAGAGGAAAACGATTACGTTTAGAAAATGCCAGTGATAAATATTCCATAATTCTCAAATCCCAAATCTAAAATTGATTAAGCTAAACCCACAGACACAATTAAAACATCAATAATTTTGATAGCGATAAAAGGAGCAACCACACCACCCAAACCATAAATAAAGATATTTCTTTGCAAAAGTTGATCAGCAGTTAAAGGACGAAATTTCACACCAGTTAATGCTAAAGGAATCAAAGCCGGAATAATTAAAGCATTATAAATTAAAGCTGATAACACAGCAGATTGGGTACTTGCTAAACCCATAATATTTAATCCATTCACACCAATACCAGGAAAAATCGCCGGAATAATTGCAAAGTATTTAGCGACATCATTAGCAATAGAAAAAGTTGTTAATGCTCCGCGAGTAATGAGTAATTGTTTGCCAATAGTAACGATATCAATTAATTTTGTAGGATCAGAATCTAAATCTACCATATTAGCAGCTTCCTTTGCCGCTTGTGTACCAGAATTCATCGCCACACCCACATTTGCTTGAGCTAAAGCTGGTGCATCATTCGTACCATCTCCAGTCATAGCAACTAATTTTCCTTGAGCTTGTTCACTGCGAATGACTTCAATTTTATCCTCTGGAGTTGCTTCCGCAATAAAATCATCAACCCCTGCTTCTTGGGCAATAACTGAAGCTGTAAGGCGGTTATCTCCTGTTAACATTACAGTTTTAATACCCATTTTTCGCATTTGTGCAAATCGTTCTTTAATCCCTGGTTTGATAATATCTTTGAGGTAAATTACACCGTAAATTTCATCATTTTGACAAACTGCTAAGGGTGTACCACCTAATTTAGAAACTCGCTCATAGGCTACATCAAGTTCTGGTGTTAATTGCCCATTTCGAGAACGCACAAATCCTTTAATTGCATCTACCGCACCTTTGCGAATTTCCACACCATTGGGTAAATTAATTCCACTCATGCGCGTCTTGGCAGAAAATTCTATACCCTCCGCAGTTTGGGGGTTAAAATCTAATTTTGCTCCTAATGATTCTGCTAATTTAACAATAGATTTTCCTTCGGGAGTTTCATCAAAAATACTGGATGCTAAACAAATTTTCGCAATTTCATCTAAAGGATGATTTTGGATGGGAATAAATTCTTCAGCCATGCGGTTGCCTAAAGTAATAGTTCCCGTTTTATCTAAAACCAAAGTATTAATATCTCCACAGGCTTCTACAGCCCTTCCAGAAGTAGCTATGACGTTAAATTGAGCGACTCTATCCATACCCGCAATACCAATGGCACTCAGTAAACCGCCAATTGTAGTAGGAATTAATGCCACTAATAAAGCAATTAATACCGCAATACTCACAGGTGATTTAACATAAACTGACACGGTAGGTAAAGTGGCAATTACCACTAAAAAAACTTGAGTTAAAACTGCTAAAAGCACAGTTAAAGCAATTTCATTAGGGGTTTTAGTTCTCGCTGCACCCTCAACTAAAGAAATCATTCGATCAATAAAACTTTGTCCCGGATCTGATGTAACTTTAATGATTAATTCATCAGAAGTAATGCGTGTTCCTCCAGTGACAGAACTAGCAATATCTGTTCCTGGTTGTTTTAATACTGGTGCAGATTCTCCAGTAATAGCAGATTCATCAACAGAAGCTACTCCAGAAATTACTTCTCCATCTGCGGGGATCACATCACCGGAAATAACTTTAATTTGATCACCACGACGTAAAAGACTAGAATTAATTTCTTGAATAGAACCATCAGGAAGAAGTTTTCTAGCTGTAACATCTGATTTTGTCGCTCTTAAAGAATCAGCTTGAGCTTTTCCTCTACCTTCAGCAACAGCTTCTGCAAAGTTAGCAAAAACAAGAGTGAAGAATAAAATTATGGTAATTAAACCATTAAAAAATCGCGGATTATTCCCAGAAGTAACACCAAAAAGATGAGGATCAATAGTTACCAAAGCTGTAATAATTGTCCCTACCCACACCAAAAACATCACGGGATTTTTGATTAGATGGCGGGGGTTTAGTTTAACAAATGCTTGTTTAAATGCGCTAGGATAAAGCCCAGAAATTTTAATTTTGGGTGTATGTTTACGTTCTTGTCGGGTTTTTGTAATTTTCATATCTTTTTTATTGGTGAGGTTAAGATCCCCGACTTCTTGATTAAATCTTTTCTATAAATTCTGATTTTTTCTCAGAAGTCGGGGATCTGAAGTTTATTTACTAATCAAAAACCATTCAGCAATCGGACCTAAAACTAATACAGGAAAAAAAGTTAACGCCCCCAGAATTAAAATTACTCCCCCTGTAACTCCAGTAAATAAACGAGTGTCAGTTCTCAAAGTACCGGCAGTTATGGGTACTGGTTGTTTTCTAGAAATACCATCTGCTAATAACAATAATGCGATAATGGGAATATAACGACCGACTAAAATACTGACGCTAGTGCTAAGATTCCACCACAGGGTATTATCCGCCAAACCTTCAAACCCAGAACCATTATTTGCAGCAGCAGAAGCATATTCATAAACTACTTGAGAAACACCATGAAATCCTGGGTTACTAATACCTGAAATAGCATCAGGAAAGGCAAAAACTATCGCCCAAGGAATTAAAACAGCAAAAGGATGAACTAATAACACTACGCTGGATAAAACTATTTCTTGTTTTTCAATTTTTCGCCCTAAAAATTCCGGTGTTCTCCCTACCATTAATCCTGTGAGAAATACTGCCAAAATTAAGTAGATAAATAAATAAGCTGTACCTGTTCCCTGTCCTCCCCAAATAATTTGTAAAAACATATTTACAAGGGTAGAAAATCCCCCAGTAGGCATTAATGAGTCGTGCATTCCGTTAACTGCGCCACACATTGTTGCTGTTGTCATCACTGCCCAAAGTGCTGTTTGCGCGAAACCAAATCTTACTTCTTTTCCTTCTAAATTAGGTTGTTGTAATCCTAATACAGAATTAACAAGAGGATTACCTTGATATTCACCAATAGCTGTGATCATGACTAAGAAAACAAAGATGATAAATACCATCCAATATACTAACCATCCTTGTTTGATATTATTAGCAAATACCCCATAGGTGTAAATCAAGGCTGAAGGAATAGAAATCATTGCCCAAGTTTCTAATAAGTTAGAAAAACCATTGGGATTTTCAAAGGGATGGGCTGAGTTAACACCAAAAAAACCACCCCCATTTTCACCAATTTGTTTTATAATTTCCAGGTGGGCAACTGGTCCGCGAGCTATAGCTTGTGTTAATCCTTCTAATGTTGTTGCTGTTGCTACTCCTGCTATGGTTTCTGGTACACCAGCTATGATTAATAATAATCCCCCTACAATAGATAGAGGTAATAAAATTCGGGTAATTGATTTGGTTAAATCAATATAAAAATTACCTAATTTTCTGCCTGTTAAACCGCGAATAAAGGCAATTCCTACCGATAAACCTGTAGCTGCTGATGTGAACATTAAAAAACCTATAGCGAAGGTTTGACTGGCATAACTAAAGGTTGTTTCTCCAGAGTAATGTTGTTGATCTGTGTTAGTTAAAAATGAGATGGTAGTGTGTAATGCTAAATCCCAACTTGGTGCTTTTAATCCTGTAGGATTAAGCGGTAAAAATCCTTGAGTAATAAATATACAAAATACCAAAATTGCCATGACAATATTGCTATAAAGTACGGCTTTTGCATATTGCCAACCTGTCATTTTATCTTCAATAGTAACTCCAATCAATTTGTAAATTATTCTTTCTATGGGATTTAAAACTTTGTCTAATACTGTTCTTTGTTCTAGAAAAACATGAGCAATATATTTTCCTAGTAAGGGAGTGGTGGCAATGACAATTATTAATGTCAATGCTATTTGTAATAAACCTTGTATCATGAATGATTAAAACTCCTTAAAGACTAAATCAAATAGCTGTGATCTGGGGAGCATCCCAATTAAAAAAATGAACACAGCGATACTAAAAACTCTCTTAAACCTTCTTACCTTTGTGTCCTTTGCGTTCTTTGCGTTCTTTGCGGTTCAATCGTATCAAGTAGTAATTTCAAGATTCCAAAACAATAAACTTACACATTTGGGATACTGCCGTGATCTGGGCTTGATGAATTTATATGATTATTGATTTTGAGGTAGAAAACAAGGGATACAAGGATATAAAAAATGTTTATTTTTTCTATTTATGTGTTTATTGCCAGGTATATATCATTGTTTAGGGCGTTTAGTTAAAATCTAAACGCTACAGCAGAATTCAGGAGTCAGGAGTAAAAAGGGTCGTTTTTATATAAAATGTAAATTAATATCATGATGTCATTTGGGTGCAAAATGAAAAATTTACAGCTTAAATTATTAACTAATAAATTGTATACGGGGAAAATTTTGATAATTATTACTATATTTATCTGTTTAGTGTTGTTAGAATATTCTACCCCCAATGATTATGTTTTTGGCTATCTTTATAGTGGATCAATTGTCTTAGTTAATTATTGGTTTAGAGGAATAGCAACAATAGGTGCTACATTTTTGGCTGTTTTTTTAACTATCTTCAATATTTGGATACCTGGAAATGAATCAATTCAGTTTTTTACTATTGCTAATCGGGTAATTGCAGCTATAGCATTGATAGTTACAGGATTTTTAAGTCAAAGATTGAGAATCACACAACAAGCTGTTTCACTCACTCAAACCCAATTAGAAAATCAAGCACAATTAATGAGACTACGAGAAGATTTCGCCTCTACACTTACCCATGATTTAAAAACTCCACTTTTAGGGGCAATTGAAACTATAAAAGCTTTTCAACAAGAAAAATTTGGTGCGGTTTCACCAAGTCAAGAAAAAGTTTTAGCAACAATGGCACGTAGTCATCAAACATCTTTGGTTTTATTGGAAACTTTGTTAGATGTTTATCGTAATGATATTGACGGATTAAAGCTAAATTTAGCACCTGTGGATTTAGCTGTTTTGGCGGAAACAGCAGTTTCTACTTTGATGGAATTAGCAGCAAATCGTCGTATTCATATATCATTAAACTATGGTGATTCTGATTGGAAGCGATCGCTCTGGGTGCTTGGTGATGCACTACAATTACAACGGGTTATTGATAACCTGTTAATTAATGCTATTAATCATTCCCGAAGAGGCGATCGCGTTGAAGTGGTCTTAGAATCCCTACTTTCCTATCAAGTTGTAAAAATTATGGATACGGGCGCTGGTATCCCTCCAGAACATTTTTCCCACTTGTTTGAGCGATTTTATCAAGTACATGATGATTATGGCAGTCTTTCCCAACGTCAAGCTAAAGGTTCAGGATTAGGACTTTATTTATCTAGACAAATTATTGAAGCCCATCACGGTATAATATGGGCAGAAAACAGAGTTCCCAATGGAGCTATTTTTGGCTTCAAGCTCCCTGTTTTACCATTTCAGGGGAGCATCCCAAATGTGTAAGTTTATTTTTCACTGGGGAAATAAAGTGATCCAAAACTTGATATGAACCGCAAAGAACGCAAAGGACACAAAGGTAAGAGGTTGTGAGAGATTTTTTAGTGTTGCTGCGTTTATTTCCCAAAATTGGGATACTCTCTATTTCAGTCTGCTGAAGTTTTAAATATATCTAATATCTAGGTAAAATGTCTTCTACCACTATTAAAATTCTGCTTGTTGAAGATGATGAACTTTTTCGTTTAGGTTTGCGTGTACGATTGCAACAGGAAATTGGTTTGGAGATTATCGCTGAAGCTGAAGATGGAGAAACAGCTATTGATTTAGTTAATAAATATTCCCTGGATGTGGTATTATTAGATATTGGTTTACCAGGAATTGGCGGTCTTGATGCTTGTTATCAAATTAAACAAAAATACCCTAATTTACCAGTTTTAGTTCTTACTTCCCATTCTCAAAAATCTCTAATTACACAGTTAATTACTGCGGGCGCTCAAGGTTATTGTCTCAAAGGTGTAGCTGCGGAAACATTGATTTTAGCTCTCCGTTCTGTCGCGGCTGGTGCATCTTGGTGGGATGAAATAGCAACTCAAGCAATTCGTTCTTCCTTGACTTTAAATTCTGCTCATTTATCTTCAGAAAATAACTCAAAAACTCTCAATCCTCTCACCCATCGAGAAATAGAAATTCTCCAACTTTTAGTGGCAGGAAAAACTAACCATCAAATAGCAGAAATTCTTTATATTACCACCGGTACTGTGAGGGTTCATGTTCATGCTATTTTACATAAATTGGGAGTTGGCGATCGCCAGACTGCTGTTACCGTAGCTTTACAAAAACAGTTAATTAGTCATCCAGTAAAAATTCAGAATTTATAACAATAATCAAATCTAAAATCAAAAATCAACATTGGCATAACCAATAACCCTTGTATTCCTGTTTACAATCTCTATGTGCCAACATATATAATTTCCCTATATCTTCTTGCACAACTAATAATTTTTACCAAAACTCGGAAATAGAGAATATAATTATCTGCTAACCTTTGTTATGGTTGGCATCCGATATATTAAAAGTGTAGTCTTATACTAGGAACCAATAAAGATGTAATAAAATTATCAGGAGTTTTTATATTTTTGAAAGTATAAGCTTACTGCATTTTTTGTATAAAAAAATATCAGTAATATAACCAGCAAAATAGATGAGTAATAGTAAAAATGAAATATTCTTAATACTAAATCCCACAAACATCCAGAAAATAGTAAAACAAGATTGATAAATTGAGGTGATATTGAGACATTATCCAAACCTAGCAATCTAATGTAAGAGTAACTTCGGTGATTTTTTCAATATTGACTGGCTATAACTTCAGTGTAATCGAGTAATAAATAAATGGGACAAGGTTTTTTACAAATTGCGTTAACCCTATGTATTGTCATAGCTATCACACCCCGATTGGGACAATACATAGCCCGTGTTTTTTTGGGAGAAAGCACAATACTTGATCCCATCATGAACCCGATAGAAAAAATTTTCTACCTAGTGGGGGGTGTAAGTAAAAAAGAGGAGATGACAGCTTGGCAGTATATCCGGGCAGTCATCAGTAGTAACTTAATCATGGCAATTTCTGTGTATTTACTAATCTCTTTTCAGGGAATACTGCCTTGGAATCCCAACGGTTTAGTAATGCCTACATGGGATACAGTGCTACATACTACCATATCCTTTTTGACTAACACTGACCAGCAACATTACATAGGGGAAACAACATTAAGCTATTTTAGCCAAACAGCAGCTTTAGGCTTTTTAATGTTCACCTCAGCAGCAACTGGTTTAGCAGTAGGAATAGCATTTATTCGGGGGTTAACAGGTCGAAAGTTAGGGAATTTTTACGTTGATATTACCCTTGCCATTACTAGGATATTGTTGCCCCTTTCAATTATTGGGGCGATCGCTCTCCTGGCTTTAGGTGTACCACAAACATTAGAAGGTACTTTAGTTGTCCAAACCCTAGACGGAGGAACACAGTACATAGCCAGAGGTCCTGTTGCTTCCTTTGAAATTATCAAACTGTTAGGCAACAACGGCGGCGGCTTTTTTGCAGCTAACTCAGCCCATCCCTTTGAAAATCCCAATGGTGCTTCTAATTTACTAGAAATCATTGCCATGATGGCAATTCCCTCATCCTTAATTTATACCTACGGTGTATTTGCCAATAACCAGAAACAAACTTGGTTACTGTTTTGGATGGTGTTTGTAATCTTCATAGTTATGATCTGGGTTACAGCAGTGGGTGAACTGCAAGGAAATCCCATTATTAACCAAGCTTTAAATACAGAACTACCGAATTTAGAAGGAAAAGAAGTAAGATTTGGCTGGGCAGAAACAGCATTTTGGGCGGTGACAACCACCGCTACCATGACCGGTGCAATTAACGGAATGCACGATTCCTTAATGCCCCAAGGTATATTTTCTAGCTTATTCAATTTATTTGTACAGATAATCTGGGGAGGACAAGGAACAGGAACAGCCTACCTATTTATTTATCTGATCCTGACCGTCTTTATAACTGGGTTAATGGTAGGACGCACCCCCGAATTTTTAGGACGCAAAATAGAACAACGGGAAATATTTCTGGCCAGCGTCGTCCTACTGATTCATCCGATCATAGTATTAGTGCCTAGTGCGATCGCCCTAGCTTATCCCATATCCCTATCAGGAATCAGTAACCCCGGTTTTCACGGTATTTCCCAAGTAGTTTATGAATACGCATCAGCGGCAGCTAACAATGGTTCTGGACTAGAGGGGTTGAAAGACAACTCTTTATGGTGGAACTTGAGTAGCAGTTTCAGCATATTAGCAGGGCGTTACATTCCCATTATTGCCCTGATCCTATTAGCTGATAGTATGTCCCGTAAACCAAAAGTTCCCCAAACTCGTGGTACTCTCAAAACCGACTCTTTCCTATTTACCAGCGTTACAGCTTTTGTAGCCATAATTTTAGCCGTCCTCACTTTCTTCCCAGTTTTAGCCCTTGGTCCAGTCGCCGAAGGTTTAAAATTAGCATCTGGAAGTTAGGGTACTGGGGACTGGTGACTGGTGACTGGGGACTGGGAGAAAAATTTTAGATTTTAGATTTTAGATTTTAGATTGGGGATAACAAAAACAATCCAAAATCCAAAATCCAAAATCCAAAATTGAATTACCAATCACCAATTACCAATCACCAATTACCAATCACCAATCACCAATCACCAATCACCCTTTATGAACTCTGCTGCAACTACCCCAAGACCGAAATCTTCTCGTTTGCGTCCCCGCGATCGACGTATCAAACGTAAAAAAACACGGCGGATTAGTACCAAAGGACTCTACATCAGGGCAATCAGAGATACCTTTGTGAAGCTATCTCCCCAATATGCCATTAAAAATCCCATCATGTTTTTGGTGTGGTTGGGAACAGTCATTACCCTAGCTGCCACAATTTATCCCCCCATATTTGGACCCGTCACCCAGAAAAACCCCCAGCTTTTCAACGGTTTAGTTACAGTTATCTTATTTTTCACTGTGCTTTTTGCCAATTTCGCCGAAGCATTGGCACAAGGAAGAGGTAAAGCCCAAGCCGATGCTTTACGATCTACCCGTTCAGAAACCATAGCCAAAAAAATTGTCGTCGATGGCACAATCACAGAAATCCCTTCCACGGAACTGAAAAAAGGCGATACCGTTCATGTAGTTGCTGGTGATATCATCCCCGCCGATGGGGAAGTGATTATGGGTGTCGCTTCTGTTGATGAATCAGCCATTACCGGTGAATCAGCCCCAGTCCTCAAAGAATCAGGTTCAGATGTTGCCAGTTCTGTAACCGGTGGGACGCGCATTATCTCCGATGAATTAATCATCCGTATTACTGCTGACCCCGGTAAAGGATTTATTGACCGGATGATCAACTTAGTAGAAGGGGCAGAACGCACTAAAACAGCTAATGAAATTGCTTTAACAATTTTACTGTCAGTGCTGACCTTGGCATTTTTGTTTGTAGTCGCCACCTTGCCCGCCTTTGCCTACTATGTCAACAGTCCTGTGAGCGTTACCGTATTAATTGCCCTTTTGGTTGCACTTATACCTACCACCATTGGCAGTTTACTTAGTGCTATTGGTATTGCGGGTATGGATAGAGTCGCCCAATTTAACATCATTGCTACTTCAGGACAGGCAGTGGAAGTCTGTGGAGATATAAATACTTTAGTCTTAGATAAAACAGGTACAATCACTTTGGGAAACCGTTTAGCAGAAGCTTTTATACCCATCAACGGTCACTCAATGTCGGAAATTGCTAATGTGGCTTTAGCTGCCAGTATCTTTGACGATACTCCAGAAGGTAAATCTATTATCCGCTTGGCAGAAAAATTTGGCGCAAAATTTGATATAGACCGCAAACAAGCCCAAGGAGTAGAATTTTCTGCCAAAACCCGCATCAGTGGCACTAACTTTCCTGGTGGACATGAGGCACGAAAAGGTGCGGTGGGGGCAATTAAAGGCTTTGTTCGTTCTCGCAATGGACGGGAAACTCCAGAATTAGATAATGCTTATGAGGAAGTTTCTCATCAAGGAGGTACGCCTTTAGCTGTTTGTCTCGATAATGAAATCTATGGGGTGATTTATCTCAAAGATATTGTTAAACCTGGTATCCGCGAACGTTTTGAGCAACTGCGGCGCATGGGAGTCCGTACCGTGATGTTAACTGGAGATAACCGCATCACCGCTTCTGTTATTGCTAAAGAAGCAGGAGTAGATGAATTTATCGCCGAAGCTACACCAGAAGATAAAATCAGCGTCATCGAGCGGGAACAAGCAGAAGGTAAACTGGTGGCCATGACCGGAGATGGAACTAATGATGCTCCTGCTTTAGCTCAAGCTAATGTTGGTGTAGCCATGAATACGGGTACTCAAGCTGCTAAGGAAGCTGCTAATATGGTGGACTTAGACTCTGATCCTACCAAACTCATTGATATCGTTAGTATTGGTAAACAATTATTGATTACTCGTGGGGCATTGACGACATTTTCTATCGCCAATGACATTGCTAAATATTTTGCCATTATACCAGTAATTTTTGCATCTGCTAATTTACAAGGCTTGAATATTATGAAGTTAACCAGTGTGAATTCGGCTGTATTATCGGCACTGATTTATAATGCTTTGATTATTCCGATTTTGATTCCTTTAGCATTGAAGGGTGTCAAATTTCGGCCTTTAACAGCCAATCAACTTCTGCAACGCAATATTTTTATTTATGGCTTAGGTGGTGTAATTGCTCCATTTATTGCTATTAAATTCATAGATATGCTAATTACAGTTGCAGGTTTAGCTTAATCGGGGACTGGTGACTGGTGATTGGTGACTGGCGACTGGGTAATCAATTTTATTTTTTCCAACTACCAATTACCAACTACCAAGTACCAAGTTCAAAATCCCAAATCTAAAATCTAAAATCTAAGATCCAATTATGGTGTTTATTCGAGAAACTATCCGCGCTATGCGGATGATTTTATTACTTTGGTTGTTAACAGCAATTATTTATCCTGTAGCAATATTAGGCGTTGGTCAGTTCGCCTTCCCTTCTTCAGCTAATGGCAGCATTGTTTTAAATATAGATGCTCAACCCATTGGTTCATCTTTGATTGGTCAAATTTTCACATCAGATAAATATTTTCAGAGTCGTCCCAGTGCTGTGAGATATAGCCAAGGTAGAATAGCTAGACCAACTGGTATATCAGGGGGTAGTAATCTTGCTCCTAGTAATTCAGAACTAACTAAGAGAATTATTGAAGAAGCAACTCAGTTTCAAGATGAAAATATACAACCTGCGGCTGATTTAATTTACTCTTCTGGTTCTGGTTTAGATCCTCATATTTCTTTGAAGGCAACACGTCAGCAGTTAGCCAGAGTTGCACAAGCACGGGGTATTAAAGAAGATGAAATTATCCCTTTAATTAATAAGTATACTGATAGCAGATTTTTAGGTATTTTTGGTGAACCAGGAGTTAATGTTTTGCGTTTAAATTATGCTCTAGATTTGCAAGAAATTAACCGTCAGCAAAATTAATAATCAATTGACACTGATTCTATGTATTTCCAAGGACGAGGAAAACACAAAATCTTTATTGGCATGGCTCCAGGGGTAGGTAAAACCTATCGAATGTTGGAAGAGGGACACGCACTCAAACAGGAAGGTATTGATGTTGTTATCGGACTGTTAGAAACTCATGGTAGAAAAGAAACGGCAGAAAAAGCTGAAGGTTTAGAAATCATACCGCCAAAATTATGGTCTCTTGGTGATTTAATGTTACCAGAAATAGATACTCAGGCAATTATTAACCGTTGTCCTCAATTAGTATTAGTCGATGAACTTGCCCATACTAATGTTCCTGGTTCACCACAAGAAAAACGTTATGAAGATGTGGAAGTTGTTTTGGCAGCAGGTATTGATGTCTACTCAACTATGAATGTTCAACACCTGGAAAGTCTTAATGATATAGTAGCAAGAATTACGGGTGTAGTTGTGCGTGAGCGAGTCCCCGATAAACTTTTAGAAGTGGCGGATGAGGTAGTTGTTGTAGATGTAACACCAGAAACTTTGGAAGAAAGGTTATTAGAAGGCAAAATATATGCCCATGATCAAATTAAATCAGCTTTAGATAACTTTTTTCAAAGACGTAATTTAATCGCTTTACGAGAATTAGCTTTACGGGAAGTTGCTGATAGTGTAGAAGAAGATGCCATTGCTTGTATACAGAAAAGTCAAAGTTTTAGTGTTCACGAAAGAGTTTTAGTTTGTGTATCTACTTACCCTAATTCTGTACAACTTTTACGTCGGGGCGCAAGATTAGCTGGTTATATAAATGCTCCTTTGTATGTTTTATTTGTGGCTAATCCTGATCATTTTCTAACTAAAGAAGAAAGCCTACACGTTGATATTTGTGAAAATTTATGTAAAGAATTTAATGGAATTTTTATTCGGGTAAGTAATAGTAATATTGCTAAGGCAATTGTAGAAGTCGCAGAAAAATATGGTATTACTCAGATAGTTATTGGTGCGAGTAGGCGTTCTCGTTGGGAAATTCTGCTGAAAGGTTCTTTAATTCAAAAATTGGTGGGTTTGCTAAAAAATATTGATTTACATATTATTGCCACTGGGAAAAATTAGAAATTTAAAAGTCAGGTGTCAGGAGTCAGAATATTTGTTAAATCAGGAATTAACAGATTCACGATTGTATAAATGGTTTTCATCAAGGTAACATTTAAGTTAAACTACCTTTGAAAATCACACCAGAATCTCTGTCAATGCACCCGACTCGTGTTATAGGTTTAATGAGTGGCACATCTGTGGATGGGATAGATGCTGCCTTGGTAGAAATTGTTGGTACAGATTTGGATCTGAAAGTTGAATTATTAGCCGGGAAAACCTATCCTTACCCTGCTGCACTACGAGAAAAAATATTGGCGATCTGTGGTGGTGCGCCTATCTCAATGGCAGAACTGGCAGCCATAGATGATGCGATCGCTCTTGTTTTTGCCCAAGCAGCCCAAAATATTCAAGTCGGTTATCCCCCTGCCACCCTTATCGGTTCTCACGGTCAAACTGTTTACCATCGACCTCCAGGATTTTCTATTTCAGAAAATTCTGTTTCAGGAAATATTTTACCCAGTCATCAGTCACCATTCCCCTATCCCCAATCATTAGGTTACAGTTTGCAGCTTGGCCGGGGTGCTTTAATTTCTCGCCTGACAGGCATCACTACTATTAGTAATTTCCGTGTGGCTGATATTGCTGTTGGTGGTCATGGTGCGCCTCTTGTTCCTAGAGTCGATGCCTATTTACTGAGTCATCCCCAGGAAGCACGTTGTATTCAAAATGTTGGTGGTATTGGCAATGTAACTTATCTACCTCCCCGGCGTGATGACTGGTTAAATCAAATTCTGGCTTGGGATACTGGTCCTGGAAATAGTCTCTTGGATTTGGCAGTGCAATATTTTAGCAATGGTGCTAAAAGTTATGATGAAAATGGTAGTTGGGCTGCTAGTGGTAGTCCCTGTTATCCATTGGTAGAAAAATGGCTAAGTCAAGATTATTTTCGTTTACCACCCCCTAAATCTACGGGTCGGGAGTTATTTGGTGTAACTTATCTACATCAGTGTTTACAAGACTGTCAAGCATATCAACTTAGTCCGGCAGATGTGCTGGCAACAATTACAGAACTCACGGCTGCTTCGATTGTTAATAGTTACCATGCTTTTTTACCGCGAATGCCAAAATGTTTATTATTATGTGGAGGGGGTAGTCAGAATCTTTACTTAAAACACAGGTTAGAGTTATTGTTGAAATCAGTAAAAGTTTTAACTACAGATGAAGCCGGGGTAAGTGCAGAGTTTAAAGAAGCGATCGCTTTCGCTATTTTAGCCTACTGGAGACAGTTAGGTCTTCCTGGTAATTTACCCGTTGCAACTGGAGCAGATCAAGAAGTGGTTTTAGGAGAAGTACATCCGGTGACAGGTGATAAGTGAGGAAAATTTTAGATTTTAGATGTTAGATTTTAGATTGGAAATCACAAAAACAATACCTTCGGGTGATGCCTCCGGCACGTTACGCTAACAGCAGTTGCTCATGGGGAAACCCCCAAGAACTCACTGCTTGACCAAAATCCAAAATCCAAAATCAATAACTCCTGACTCCTGACTCCTAAGATTATTGTTGTTGAAAAAATTAAAGGAATTTATAAGGTAGCTCACAGTTTTTTGTTGGAACCAGGACGCTGGACCATGCAAGGAAGTTGGTTGGAAAGAAATAGTATGCCGATCAGCTTTAAAGGTATGACTTTGGTAGTTTGGGATCGTGATGATTGGTTTTCTATGGCGACAAAGTTGGTGTTTCCTGGTGGCGATCGTTCAGAAATATCTTGCCAATATAAAGGTAGACTGCATGAAGGCGATCGCCAATATACTTTTTTGCTTCAGCATAATATATTTGGACTGATTGAAGGTGAAGGTTGGATTTGCCCAGATACCATCGTACAGCGTTATTGGGTCCTGGGCGATCGCGAACGTCGCAGCGGTTTTGAAACTTTACACCAGATTTCAGAAGATAGTTATTACCTGACTAGCGGTATCTTAGCAGGTCATTTTCTCACTAGTACCATGGAGGCCAGCCTAGAACGTCAAGTCAAGTAAATACATCAGGAGTCAGGAGTCAGGAGTCAGGAGTCGTAAGGGCAAAGCGTTGTATTGGTTGTAATATTAAATGGAAAGCAGGGAATGAGCCGGTTTATTCACCAGCTACAAGTTCACGGACATTTTCAAGTTCCGGTATAGAACGCCCTATATCGGGATGCAGTACAAGTTTTGCGATCGCTTGTCGCAGCCGCAGAGATATGCGTTCACAACAGGCTTATGTTCAACCTGTGCATTTGGTAGCTGTACGTCGAGTATTGATAGAAAATGGGTTAATCAATACCAATTCTTTCGACAGTTTTTTAGGAAAGGTCGCAAGCTAAAGCATCACCTATAATTACACTGTCTACATATTATCCAAAATCTCCCTTACCCAAGCTTCCTGATCAGAAGATAAAGCAGGTTTTAGAACTTGTGAATAATCAATTGCTAAATCAAATCTAGCCCGTTCATAGATTTCATTAAGTAACCTCTGTAAATCAATCACAGGTTCATTTTCTCCTGAACGCAAAGGAACGGGAAACACAGGAATAGGATCTTGTAAATCAAAACTGTAAAGGTCTGCATCTGGTCGTTGATGACTGCGGCTAACTAAAATGTGATAATCGCTTTTAGTTGCTCCTAGAATTGGTAAAGATTCACCTAATCTCAATAAGTCAATTTCCACTAAATTAGTAGCAGATGCTAAAATTTTTTGTCGCTTGTTTTCGTAAACAGTTCTACCTTCCTTAGAGCGTTTATTTTTGGGAGAAAGTATTTCAATTACAGTCACTACTTCCCGGCTTTGTGTGGCTTTCACTTCTAAAAATCGCTCAATTACCTCTTCATACATGGGAACTTTAACTTTACTAGGTTCTGCTAGTTTTGTAGTAGTTAAAGTTGTCCCAGTTTCTGCATTATTATTTCTTTTCGCAACAGCTACATCAGCAATTCCCACTAGAAAAATATCATCCACACTTGTGTAAACTCGCTCCTCAATAGAAACCCTGTATTGAGGGGCAATTTGAGGAGTTAAATCATCAGCTATAGCGACAATCAAACGGTTATGTACTTGATGCCATAATTCAGGTTGTTCTAAATACGGATTCATACCAGGAAATGGATTTTGCATTTGCAATGTCTCCAACTTATTTACATCTCCTTTGATAGAATTATTTTATCGCTCTGTAGGTTGGCTTGACAATTTTTTTGGATTATACTATGCCTGGGGCGAGTTTAGTGATAGCATAACCTAAAGTATATTTAGTTAAGTGAGCAGTATTGCGATATAACCTCTCATTTAATCCACCTAATCAGATGGGATTTAGAATGATTAAAATTAACTAATATGTGTAATTATTAGTGACTTCCACTTGCTAAACTAAAAGAGTGTAATTCAATATAAAAACCCATTTAGTTAAGAATGCTAGACGACAACTATTCAGTAACATATTAAATTATTCTGCAACTTGTAACGGATTTTTACTTAACATTACAGCTTCATCAGGATTTCTACCTGAGCATTTAAAGCATCAACATTATCTAAGTTACCAAGTGCTATGGCTGCCTCTTTTCTCACATCAGAATATTCGTCTGTTAACGCTTGAATCAAATCAGGTAATAAATTTTGATCGGGCGTTTTTTGTAATACTTGAAGTGTAAATTTTCGCACTTGCCAATGTTCATCTTTCATGTTAAAAAAACAGTGTCACTTCCACCTAAAGAACCATCTGTTGCTGTTTAATACCTAAGATTATTCATAGTTTCCCTAAGTCTCTGATTAACTCAGCCATGCTGGGTCATTTTTCATGGCTTAGTCTAAACTCCAGTTAATGACAATCCCCTCCCGTGGCAGAAACAAATCACTAAACTCACTCCTGGAAGGTCACTGCACTCATGTTCTTTCCTCTAGTATTGCCCCTATTCAACGCGAAAGACTGCAAGAGTGGCTAGAAATCAGCAAAGTATTGACATCA
The DNA here is from genome assembly GCF_014696235.1 of Sphaerospermopsis sp. FACHB-1194. Taxonomy (NCBI): domain Bacteria; kingdom Bacillati; phylum Cyanobacteriota; class Cyanophyceae; order Nostocales; family Aphanizomenonaceae; genus Sphaerospermopsis; species Sphaerospermopsis sp. FACHB-1194. Next base: position 64,533 of record NZ_JACJPU010000025.1, read on the forward strand.
TCCGCAGATGCTCAAGTTAGTAAAAATTTTCTCAAACAGGAGTATGAAAAGATAAAACGGCAAATATTAGCTAAACTGCAAACAAGTGATACTGGTTCATCCTTTGATATATCTGGATAATAAGTAAAGTTTTGTAAATAAAATTTCTTGATTAACGCAAATTATAGTTATATAAAATGGAAAGCTAAACTTAACTGCACTCTCGACATAATAAAAAGATGTCGACATCCTTGGCAGCAGGAGGAAGCAAACAACAAACGGCTCTATTCTTTGAGATATGAGCTTTTTGGGTAATTTTTGTATTCCACTAAATTAGTTTCAGCTATATACAATAGCATCTTCTACAAAATTGGTCTGGGCATTATTAGACTGAAATATGATTACTGAATTTACCTGTGTCAGATCCTGTGAGATCAAGAGTTAGGTGACTGGTAATCGAAGTTGACGCCCCAACATCCCCAGCTTTTTTCCGCTGGTGGAACCAAGCAAGAGAAGGAGGTCGCCCACTGCGACAAAAGCAAACCTACTCTATGCCATAGTGGAACCTGAATCTAATCCCCACTGATGCTTGAGAAGCTCTTTATAAGTTGCTTCCCTTACAACCATTTGTTCATAGAGTTTAACCAAAAACTCTTGTGCTTGTTCATGGCTCATGTTCTTGACCTGTGTAGCAAATGAACAAATGCTAAATTGCTGTTCCAAGGAAAGCTCTATTGGTTGATTCATAGTTAAAACCTCAAAAAACAACGCTTAACAGTGATATTGGTGACAGAAAAGCCAAGGGTGTGAGACTTGGGCTGATATTTGTTTTCAGCATTTGTTTTTCCTCTGTATTAAGAAAGATAACAATTGTTTGACAAATTGCCCAGTACCTTGCGGTTAATTTTTCTGTTTCTAAATCTTGCGTTTAAATCTAATGTTTTAAGCCCATGATTCCTGAAAGCAGGTTTTATGTAAATAGACTTATGGACCAATCAAGGATTTTTACAGTAGATTTATTTGAGCTTGATTGTTGATCCTTGCAGTTGGGACTAACAAGGGCGATAATTTCAAAATTTCAATTTTCTAAATAATAGATATCTCCGAGAATTACATAAGCATAACCTGAAACCTTTGGTAGGGACAATTCATGAATTGTCTCTACGTCTTTTTCGGAGAAGTCTAATGTAAATTTAGCCTCATCAGGTGAATTGAAAGGCTTAAAGATATTTTTAGCAATTTGCTAACATAAAAAATGCTCAAATTGAACAAAATGCTGAGTATATTTACTTTGTTGGTTTTTGGGCATTGGAAGATAGGGATATGGGAAGAATAGATAATTAGGGTTTGCTGAAAAAGTTATCTGTGAAAGACCAGTGACAGGTGACAGGTGACAGGTGACAGTTTCGTAAAGTTTTCATATTTATATGGCTAACGCCACGCTACGCTATCAGCAATCCCTAATTCCCTATTCCCTATTCCCTATTATGAATTTTCCTCAACAACTACAAGGACAACAGTAATGTTGTCGTGTCCACCTTCCTCTTTTGCTGCTTCAACCAAAGAGAAAGCAGCTTTATCCAATACGGGAAAATTGTCAAGGCAAGTTTTAATTTGGGGAGCGACGAGTTCTTCCGTGAGTCCATCACTACATAAAAGTAAGCGATCGCCAACCTGGATATCTAGTGGTTGTCCTTCAACCTGATGCAAGTCTTCACGTCCCAAGCAGCGAGATAAAACATGACGGAAGGGATGAACTCTAGCTTCTTCCTCAGTGATATCGCCTATTTTGATAGCTCTGGCCACCCAAGTATGATCCTCTGTGATTTGCTCTAATTGGGATTTCCGATAACGATATAATCTTGAATCGCCGATATGAGCGCACCAAGGTAAATCTGAATCACGAAAAACCACTACAACAGCAGTAGTCCCCATATCAGCACGTTCAGGATGATTTTGCTGATCCTGCAAAATTGCTTCATTAGCGAACAATAAAGCGTTTTTTAATAATTCTGGCGTAGATTCAGAAGATTGCCAATTTTTTTCTAAATATCCCCGAATTTCTTGGGTAGCAATGTGACTGGCCTGTTCTCCTCCTGCATGACCGCCCATACCGTCAGCAACTATAAAAAACCGTCCTTCCGGGTCTATATAGTAAGCATCTTGATTATTAGAACGAATAAGTCCTGGATCGGTCAAACCGACGAAGTTAAGTTTCATAAATTTGTGCAGCAATAATTAATACTTCTGATCATAACGGTCAAGGCGTGAAATTAGGCGGAGAAGTACAAGTGAAACTCCGGCAGCAATTAAACCTGCTACTGCTGCTAACCATACATAATGATTCACCAAAAGAATCGTAGCAGAAATTGTAAATCCACTGATGATCAAAGCATAACTCATTCCCATTTGAATACTAGTTTGTCGCCTTAACAGACGTTCTGTTTCTAGGGAACGAACCCGCAGACGAATATCACCCCGTTCTAGTTTATCCAGTGTATCTTCTAATCGACGTGGTAGACCTAAAGCAGTGCTACTGACTTGTACTGCTTGACGACTTAATTCATTCAAGAAACTATTCCCCTCTGAACCACTACTATTAGTCATAAGTTCCATTGCATAAGGCTGGGCAACTTCCATAAAATTAAATTCTGGGTCTAAACCCTTTCCCACCCCTTCCAGGGTAGAAAAAGCCCGCATGACAAAGGTAAAAGTTGCTGGAAATCTAAATGGTTGATTGTAAGCTATTTCATACAGGTCTTCGCTGATGGCGGCCACTGATTGAGATTCAAAAGGTTTATCCATGAAGTTATCCAGCATATACTGGACAGAACGCCGCACCGGACCCATGTCGTCTATTGGTGCGATCGCACCCAAATCAATCAGAGACTGTACCACGCGATCGCCATCTTTTTGAGCGATGCCAAACAAAGTTTCCATCAATCCTTCGCGGACATTGGATTTAATTGTTCCCATCATCCCGAAGTCGTAGAAAATCAAAGCACCATCGGCACTAACTGCCAAATTACCAGGGTGGGGATCAGCGTGGAAGAAACCGTTATTTAGTAATTGGTGTAAATATGCTTGAGCGCCATAACGAGCGATCGCTCTCCGATCCACACCCGCAGCTTCTAAAGCGTCATATTGACTCACTTTAATTCCGGGAACATATTCCAAAGTAATGACCCTAGAAGTAGCATAACGCCAATAAACTCTGGGTACTTTCACCCAGTTATAAGCGCGGAAATTGCGGCGAAAAGTATCAGCATTGCGCCCTTCATTTAGGTAATCAATTTCCTCCCAGAGAATGCGACAACATTCTTCATAAATACCCATCCAATCTCGTCCCCGTCCCCATTTAGGATGATTTTGGAAGTAGCGGGCAATACCTTTGAGAATTTGTAAATCTATTTCAAACAGCTTTTTGAGTCCCGGACGTTGCACCTTGACAACTACCGATTCTCCAGAATGTAACACAGCTTTGTGAACTTGTCCCAAACTAGCAGCAGCCAGGGGAACTGGTTCAAAACTGTGGAATAGTTCAGGAATTTTTTTACCTAACTCCTGCTCAATAATTGCTTCTACTTGTTCATAGCTAAAGGCTGGTACTCTATCCTGTAACTTAGATAACTCTTCCACGTATTCACTAGGAAAGATATCAGCACGGGTAGAGAACAGCTGACCAACTTTAATAAAAGTCGGTCCCAAATTTAAAAAGGTCTCTCTAATCCAGATAGCTTGGGCTTTACGTCTAGCAGCTTGTTTAGCTTCCGTTACACCCCCAGGATAACTCCAAGCTTTATTATACCGCCAAATTTTGAACATTAAAGTCAGAACAAAAGACCAAATATCCACAAAACGGCGTTTGCTAGAGTATTTTTCCCGATTCCAACGGTAAGCCTTACCTGAATAACCTTGTTCCATATTTTTTTCGTACCGTTGGGTATTCACGGAATCTCCACTAATAACAGACACTCTTCGTAATGGGTAATGGGTAATGGGTAATAAATGTTATTTTTCCCTGTTCCCTGTTCCCTGTTCCCCGTTCCCCGTTCCCTTTATCTATTTTGACGCACTGCGATATTTTTGTAATTCAGTGCGTAATAAGGCGATTTCTGCCCGCAATTCGTCAATTTCTGCTTGTAAGTCTGTTGAACCTACACCAGATGCACCGCTACCTTTGGTTGTTCCAGTTGCTGAGGCTTCGGCAGCCCGATTAGCTCGTGCTATGACTTCCTCTGTAAACTGGCGTAACTGTTCTCTGGCTTCAGCATCAAATTTACCCAGTTCGCTCAAAGCATCGGTCAAGGCGACTTCTACACGCTCATTAATTACTTCTGCTACTGCTCTGCCTACAAAAAAGGCTTGCACAAGAGGATTACTCATAAATTTTTGTAAAGTTGCTCCGCAAGAAAATTATAACTTGCATTCAGCATCAGGTGTTGACTATCATTCAGAATTTTATCAGTATTGGGACGCTAATGAATTTGTATAATTTTAGCTGGTAATCCCTCAAATACTGGAATTATTAAATAATTTTAATATCTAAATAATTATGAATACATACGTAAATATTTATTGCAATATATTTAATTTAATATTAAATATTTATTAGTTCAATTTAAATTAAGTAGAATAATTAAATTTAAATTGTCACAATCAGGATTTGTCAGAATCAGGATGTCCAGGATTAGAGGATTTACAGGATTAAATATTAAATATCAAAAATTAAACGCAGATGAACGCAGATGATTTTTAGATCATGATCAGAATTTCCTGGATTTAAGGATTTACATGATGTTGTTTTTCTCTGTGTTCTATGTGACTCTGTGGTTCGTTTTAAAAAATAGAATTTGTCAGAATCAGGATAACCAGGATTAAAGGATGTACAGGATGGTAATTGATTAATTTTTTGTTGGTGTTTAAGGTGGAATTTTTCAGAATTAGGTAACAGCACTTTTTCACATATAAATTACTAATTCAAATTACTAATTTTTAAATCAACATTAAATCAACATCCTGAAAATCCTCAAATCTTGGACATCCTGATTCTGGCAATATTAAAATTAACGAGGATAATGTTTAGCTAAAAATTCCCGCGCTTCAGATTCATCCTTAATGGTACCATCAAGAGTAGCAGTCAATAAATCATCCAAAATTTGTTTAAAAATCGGACTGGGTTTATACCCCAATTGTTTTAAATCATTGCCATTTAACAAAGGTTGGACATTTGCCAAATTAGTTAAATAATACCAGATTTTCCGTCTAACTTGGCGGGGACTTTTCAAGGCAACTAACATTAAAGTTGGTGCATCATATTTTTTCAATAAGTGGAATATTTGACTCGGTAATTCACAACTTGGTAATAATGAAATTACCTCTGTTTGCATTTCTGCTAATTTCTTTAATCTATTAATACTATCATCAGCTAATTGTAGATTTTTAGCTACTTTTGTTCTATATTGCGGTTCTAAATGGGCAATTAATAACTCTAAACGCATTTGCCAAGGATGTAAAAAAGGATGTAATATTTGTTGTTTTTCACAGCTTCGCAAATATATGATAATTAATTTTTCCAATAAACGTAATTCTCGTAAAATATAAATATCTAATTTTAGGGTAGGATGGATACATTGTAAAGCACCCAAATCATCTAATAATTGTAAAGCAGATTGCCAATAGGGAGCTTCTACAATATGTTTTAATTCAGTTTTTAACCGAGTTTGTAAAGCGGGAGTTTTGACATTTTCTTGAGTTGTTCTGTCATAAACTCCGCTATTTATGGCATAGTTAATATACTCTTTTGTTCGCTGTTCAATGGCAAATCCAAACCGCACAGCAAAGCGAACTCCGCGATAAATACGAGTAGGATCTTCAATAAAACTGTTAGGGTGTAAAACTCTGATTTCCTTAGCTTGTAAATCTAATAAACCACCAAAAAAATCTAATAATTCACCGCTACGGGGAGATGTTAACCTTAATGCCATTGCATTAATTGTAAAATCTCTTCTATATAAATCTTGACGAATAGAACTAGCTTCAACTTCTGGGTTAGCTGCGGGATAAGGATAAAATTCTGTTCTTGAAGTGGCAATATCTACCCATAATGAATTTAATTCTGGGTGTTTATGCCATAATAAAGCAGCAGTTTGAAATGCACCATGAATTTCTAAACGTGCATTTTGATAAACTTCCTGCAATACTTTTGCTAGTTCCACACCTGCACCCACATCCGCTGCTTGATGAAAACCATCTACCACTAAATCAATATCATTAATCATTAATGTGCCAGTTTGTCCTTCTGCTAATAGTAAATCACGTACTGCACCACCTACTAAATAAAGATGCCAACCACGTTTTTCAGCTGCTTGAGATGCTATATTTAATAATTGCCAAAGTTGCGGCTTTAATTTAGCTTGTAATTGTGGTAATGTAATATTATTTTCGCTTTTTTGATCTATTTCTTCATCACTTATATCACTTTGATGCAGTTCCCTTAAAACATCAGTACGAGTGACAATACCAACGAGATTTTCATTTTCTAAAACTGGTAAACGTCCAATGTCATAAGTAACCATTAAATACTCAATTTGTGGTAGGGTAGCGTCTGGCGTAATGGTCTTTAAATTAGTGGTCATGTAACCTTTAACTGGTGCATGATTAAATCCGTGATGTAAAGCAATATCTAAATCACGTCGAGAAATAATACCCACTAATTTATCTTGATGATTGACAACAGATAAACCAGAATGTCCGTAACGCAGTAAAATTCTTTGAGCTTCAGCAATAGTGGTTTCTGGGCGAATAGTTCGCACAGGAGAAGACATTAAATCTCTGGCTGTGGGAGGATGGGGAATTTGTGATTTTAACCCTGCTAATAGTTGTTGTAAAATTGATTGTGAATCAGTGGTTCTAATATTGAAAGATGCAGCTTGAGAATGTCCACCACCATCGAAAGGTTGAAATAAAAGATTAAGATTGGTATGGGTAATTTGGCTTCTACCAATTACTGTTAATCTAACTTCTCCATCTTCTAAAAGATATTCATGGGCTAACAGTAAAGCATCTATTTCTGTTAATTCTACCAGTTCTGATGCTAAAGCTGATAAACCAGGTACAAAATTATCAGTTTTGAGAGTAACTCGTCCAATGGTATATCCCCGGAAACAAATATATTCTAAATTTTCCAAAGATTGAGTTAATAATTTTTGTAGTTGGGGAGATAAACCTGGATCTCGGTAAGTTGCAATTACAGATAAACTTGCCCCTTGCTGCATCAACCAAGCTAAAGCCAAAGCATCTCTGGGCGTAGACTGATCATAAGTTAAAGAACCTGTATCAACATGAATACCCAAAGCCATTACTGTTGCTTGAGCAGGATTAATAGAAATATGCTGTTTTTGTAATTCTTCCACCATTAAAGTGGTCGTTGCACCGACTTTATCAATATATAATTTTGTGGTGGGAATATTGCTATCTTGTGTTAAATGATGGTCATAAACTATGATTTCTTGAATATGCGGTAAATCTAACCATACAGCAGCTTTTCCTAAGCGATCGCGCTGTTGAGTATCTACAACCATCAAAGAACGTATTTTTTCAGGATTTACAGAACGTCTTTCAATCAGTGAATATTCATCCCGATACAAAGCCAAAAAATCTCGTACCGGTGGATGAGATCCCCCAGTTAAGACAATCTTACTTCCTGGCTTGAGGCAAGTTAACCCCACAGCCGCCCCTAAAGCGTCAAAATCAGCAGTTGTGTGACAAAGAATTATATCCATGATAGGTGATTGGGGACTGGTGACTGGGGACTGGGGACAGAAAAGAGAGCAGGGGGAGGTTAATAACCCATTACCCATTACCCATTACCTCTTTCCTAATAACTGATCAACTGTTACAAAGCAGCTTTAAAATATTAATTGTTCAGAAGACCTAAATTAAATGGTTCACTGATCAGCCTAGTCTGTCTATCATATCGTGACAGTCTTGGTGAAAGTTACGATTTCGCTGTGTTGGGAAAAGTAAAAATGACCATAGTATTCCAATTTGCTTTAGTATCTCTCGTTCTGATGTCCTTCGTCCTGGTTATTGGTGTTCCTGTTGCTTACGCAACCCCTCAAAACTGGGTGGAATCTAAAAAGCTGCTGTGGGTTGGTTCTGGTGTTTGGATTGCTTTAGTGCTTTTAGTTGGTTTATTAAACTTTTTTGTGGTGTAGACAACGGCTGCACACAAGCGTTCACACATAACATAAAAACCAGAGGAGCAGAAAAGCTGAACTCACAGGAAAGGGAAGCAAAAATTTCTTTGTTCTTTTTCCGTGCTGATATTGCTTTCCTGCTCCTTTATTTCCATCCAGAAAAATGTATTGGCTAAGAAGTATAGTTATAAGAGGCAGTCATGGCAGTTTTTGAGGGCAACTTTACTCAAACAGAACCTTTAAAGTTTGCAATGGTGATCGGTCGATTCAATGATCTAGTTACCGTTAAGCTTTTAGAAGGATGTCAAGATTGCCTAAAACGTCACGGTATAGATCCTGACCCCCAAGGCAATCAAGTAGATTATGTATGGGTTCCAGGCAGTTTTGAAGTTCCTACCGTCGCTCGTCAGTTGGCACTCTCTCAACGTTATGATGCCATAATTTGCTTGGGTGCGGTAATTAAAGGACAAACACCCCATTTTGATTATGTATCTGCTGAAGTAGCCAAGGGTATTGCAGCAGCCAGCTTTCAAACTGGTGTACCTGTGATTTTTGGCATTTTGACCACAGATACCATGCAGCAAGCATTGGAAAGAGCAGGGATTAAAAGTAATCATGGCTGGGATTATGCCATGAATGCCATAGAAATGGCCAGTTTGATGCGTCAACTACGTTCCAACCTAGCAGAACCTTATGCCAGTAACTCTCAGTCTTTACCAGCATCAGTCCAAAAATTGGTACAGTCAGAAGTAGTTTAAAAGAGAGTTTGGGGAGATGGGGAGAAATATTTACCTCCTGACTCTTGACTCCTGCCTCCTGTACGGGCGAAGCATTCGGGTGATCAATTCTCGATTTTTCCCCAATATTTTTGTCCGAATGCTTCGCCCCTACGACTCCTGACTTCTCAAAAAAAAATTTCCAATAGGGGTTGACAAACCTAGATAAATCTGAAATACTAAGATTATGTTGAGGTCGCGGGTATAGCTCAGTGGTAGAGCGCAACCTTGCCAAGGTTGATGTCGCGCGTTCGAGTCGCGTTACCCGCTCTTGTTGCTCCATAAGGGTTTTAGGGTTTTTTCCAGTCCCATATCAATCGCCAATAAATCAATTTTACCCCAAAAATGCCCCAAAAAATAAAATCCAAAAAAAATCCCTAACTGTTGAGGTCAGGGATTTTTTTATTTTTAGCGCCTAGCGCCTAAACCAGGGATGGACTCTCGCAACTTCTTCTATTTTTTTCTCGATCTCTGGTGAGAATGTGGGTATTGGTGAGGGTTCACTTTTTTCTTTTGTGACTGGTTTGTTAGAACCGTTAAACCAGGGATGGTTTTTTTCGATTTCAGCTAATTTGTTATCTATTTCTTGGCTATCCATTGCGATTGTTCGGTAAACTCCTATAAGTATAACAAATAAATTTAATATAGTCAATGGTTATATGTGGGTTATGCTGCTAGTGGATGGATATATTTTTGGGGCAAATTTGGGGTAGTTTTTGGAGTGATTTTTGGGGTAATTCCGTCTAGTTCCTTAACTAGTATATCTATCTCTTGTTTGTTAGCATCGGCTAAATAGTTATAAAGGTCACTGCTATTTTTTAGGTTTAGGTTTTTAGCTATTATCGCGCGTTCGCCAAGGGTTAGTAAGGTTAGTCTTGTTTCTAATTCTTCTTTTATAAAATCTAGTTGGGTATCGTGCGCTGTAATGTCTGCATTTTGGGGCTGTAAGTGTTTAAGCGAATCTGTAGCTTGTGTAAGATGAGCGTCGCTTGCAGCCTGATCAGCAGTGGTTATGGCGCTATCATTGTCAACTGGGTTAGCAGCTTCGGCTATATGGTTGTCAAGTTCGACTTTGATAGCGTCTATAATGTCGTCTTGGCTAGTTCCTGATAGTTCGCTAGTTTGTTTTATTAGTTTAGCCGCTTTATCAATATTTTTTTTTATGGTTTTCTGTTTCTTTTCTAATTCTTTTTTTGCTTGTTTAGCTGCAAGTAATTCAGCTTTGATTTCTTCTATTTTTTGGGTAGCTTCGGCAATTGCCAGTTCTAAGTCTTGTAAGTTCATAAGTAGCACCTTGTTTAAGTTTGTCCCTATAGTATACCAAGTTATCTTGTTATTTTTAGGTTATTTTTCTTTAGGTTCTATTTAAATATTTTATGCTTTTTTGGGGCGGATCTGTCTAGGGACGAATAGACAGAATCTATATATAGTAAGGGTTTTGGATTCTGTCTGTTTTTTTTGATCTGTCTATTTGGGACTATGTTTGATTAGTTTAACTAATCTGAGTTCACTATGAATATTTCATCTAGCTTGCAGTCAAGAATTTTGCAAAGTGGACTTAACAAGGAGACTTGTATTCTCGATGATCTGTTATTTTCTAGTCGCTTGATTGTAGGTATAGAAACTTGGCAAAATTCAGCAATAGCTTCTTGGGTGAGGTTTTTATTTTTTCTGATTTCCTTTACTCTATTTTTCATGGTTTTTGTATGTAACGCTACCTTATATGTATAGCATATTGTTATTAGGTTTACAATTTGCAGATATAAGT
>NZ_JACJPU010000026.1:0-74655 GCF_014696235.1 Sphaerospermopsis sp. FACHB-1194
TAGGCACGGCTCAGGTTGGCACCGCTCAGGTAGGCACGGATCAGGTAGGCACCGCTCAGGTAGGCACGGCTCAGGTCGGCACCGCTCAGGTAGGCACGGCTCAGGTTGGCACCGCTCAGGTAGGCACGGATCAGGTAGGCACCGCTCAGGTAGGCACCGCTCAGGTTGGCACCGCTCAGGTTGGCACCGCTCAGGTTGGCACCGCTCAGGTTGGCACCGCTCAGGTAGGCAAGGCTCAGGTAGGCACCGCTCAGGTTGGCACCAATCAGGTTGGCACCAATCAGGTTGGCAAGGCTCAGGTTGGCACCAATCAGGTTGGCACCGCTCAGGTTGGCACCAATCAGGTTGGCACCAATCAGGTTGGCAAGGCTCAGGTTGGCACCAATCAGGTTGGCAAGGCTCAGGTTGGCATGGCTCAGGTTGGCACCGATCAGGTCGGCACCAGCAAAGTCTTGTAGAGGATCTAAACCAGCAATTTCTACCAGAGCAGAAAAGTCATCGGTTTCTGCCTCGACAACTCGCTGAATCAGGTCTTGAAGTTTCTGAATAGATTCTTTATTAGCCATAGTGCAACTCTGCTCGACTGAGATAGGGTTGTAACTTTGATTCCAGCAGTTCCTTCCTGAACAATGCCTCTAAAATTATCTGTTTATTGCGACTTGTATCCGTTGGATATAGTCCTTCTGTTGCCATTAAATGCACATATTGCTGTGAAACCTCAAATGTTGCTTCCACAAAACATGGCCTGTCTTGTAACTGCACAGTTCCTAATTTCTGATTCTGGAGTGAGCCTATCAAAACTGTTGCGCCAATACTTAGCTCAAATTCCCATGTTGGGTTTGACTTTGAACCATTTGTAGTTACCTCACACACAGCAGGGTTTAGTTCAATTGTTCCATCCAGTTCACGGGAATCATCAGGAATCTCACCATTTTTCAGCTTTAGCTTCAGTTGTCCACCTTTCACACCAAACTTAACGCGCCCTGTTCCTAATGCTTCCCACTGTTCGTTAAAGTGCATGGTAACAGGCAGATCAATTTGGTCAGAATTGACTGGAATTGCTTGTAGTTCCATGTACAGGCAATCTGGGTATCTGTTTTCATGTTGCGGTTGAGGTGTACTAGATGGAAGTTGTTGCATTGCCAAGGTGGACTGAGGATTTGATAGATTTCCTTGTATATACGCTAACATGATTTAGCTCAACCTTATCCTTTGTTAAGGAAAATAAAGGTTATAATCTATCGAAATGATGAGCAAATGCCGATAAAACCCTAAATTACCAATATTCTCATGACCTCTGATTTGACATCTACCCTTACGTCTGATTTTCTCAGCATTGTCTCCCAAACTGCTGCTGCATATCGAGAAGGGAGCAAACCCCCTACTGCTGAGGTAGTAGTCAATGCCTTGCTGCAAGCAGAAAAGACCGCCAAACAACAACGGCTTAATTATCCCTTTCCATCTCTGATTGGTAAATGGCGGTTGTGCTTTGCTACGGGGACTAAAAAAGTCAGACAGCGCGGAGGAATTATTTTAGGTAAGGGTTTTTATGTACCTAAATTGGTGAAAATTCATATTTCTTTTAGTGCCACTACTGAAGATGCTTTAGTTAGAGGCGAAATTGCTAATCAGGTACAATTAGGCTCGATATTATTAAAGCTGACGGGACTAGCAAAATATTTAGGCAAAAAAAATTTATTGGCATTTGACTTTACCCAGATGCAGATTAGTTTATTTAATCGTGTTGTTTACAATCAACCAATTCGTTCTGGTAAAGTTCAATCTGAGGATTTTTATAACCAACCCATAGCTAAATTACCCTTTTTTGCCTTCTTCTTAGTTACGGAAGATTTCATTGCAGCGCGTGGCCGTGGGGGAGGTTTGGCTATCTGGGTTAAGGAAGCTTAAACAGGCTAAAATGCAAACTCAACAAAATTCGGGAAATGTTGGGTTTCACTTCGTTTAACCCAACCTACAATTTTCTTAGTTTGGGTAACGCACTGTGTTTATTTTATTGGAACAAGTTGATCTTGGGGAAAAATTGCCCCTCGCTGTTTGAGTTCAAATTTAACATCATCAGCCAGTCCAGCGTTATTACCAAATTGAGCATTTATCACTCTGGCACTCGTGAAATTTGTCTCAGTTAAGTTAGCACCATTCAGGTCAGCACCACTGAGGTCAGAATTAATCAAGTCAGCATTACTCAAGTTGCTATTTCTCATGTCAGCATGACTGAGGTTAGCATCTATCAGTGTTGCATTACACAAATCAGCACCTACTAAATAGGCACGGCTGAGTTTAACAGATCGTAGTTTTGCATTCTTGAGGTTAGCACCACTCAAATCAGCGCGGCTCAAGTCAGCTTCACTTAAATCAGCAGCACTGAGGTTAAAACCATTGAGGTTGCAACCAACGCCTTTGACACCAACTAAATTAGCTCCAACTAAATCTGCAAATGGATTTAGTCCAGCACTTTTAATTAATTCAGACAAGTTTTCTGTGTCTGCTTCCAGAAGCAGTTTTACTTGCTGTTGAATTTCTTCTTGTAAAACAGGTATCTTACTTGTTAATCGCCGCTTGGTTAGTCGTTTCTCTTCACTCCAAGCAACAAAACCAATTCCCGCAATAACACTTAACCCGACAGTAAAAGCTGGAGGATTCCCACCTGTGAGCAATAACATGACTAAAAAACCTACACCAACTTGAGCCGTTTGCTGAACTAAAGAATTCAATCCAGCTTTAGCTTCTTGATAAAGGCTAATTTGCTTGCGGCTAGTTAATGTCATAATATTGCTGCTCCTATGGTTTCCGCAAATTCTTAATATCCGCCCAAAAACGAGCAATTATCCGACCAGCAAGCACAATCCACAGTAAGAAATCTGATGTAACGATAATAAAACAAGCGTAACAGGATGCACCTAATGGATTTTCTTTTAAACAAACATCAAAACTGGAAAAATCTTTACCAATAATGATCTTACCAATTAATCCGGGAACTTGCAAGAGAATACTGAGGGCGATCGCATCCTGAATGGAAGCATAGACTGTTCTCCCCAAATCTCCCATCAATCCATAAAATAACTGATCCACAACTTCTAGAATGTTCATCACCACTTTTTTGGTATTATTCCCCAAGCGTGTATTTGCTACAGGAGATTGTGCTACAGGCTGTGGTGGTGATGGTGGTTGTGGGTTCGACGGCTGTTGCTGACTCATACTAATTTTTTAATATTTCTAAAAGCGATCACTCTAAGCTGTTGTGCATTTAATTTGTATAAGTGGAACAGGCATCTTGCCTGTTAAACAAGAGTTCAGAACATTAGGATTATACAATTTAGCTGTGTAACAGCTTATCACTTCACTCACAAAGTGATTACCTTTAAGATTAAGATGAATACTATCGTGATATAAGCTTTCGGGGTTATAAATTGAGTTGAATTGTGGTAAAGAATCTATATAATTAATTGGCTGTTCTTTGGTAAAATCAGATAAACGTTTACGAGCAACAATTTCATAATCACGGGGTCTTGGTTCACCAATTTCTCTGAATAAGGGAGTCATGGCTAAAATAAATTTACTGTTGTTTTCTTGAGCGAAATTTTGAATTTTACCAATAGTTTCTAAATTAATTCCCACGCGATCGCCTGGTTCTTTTTGTACTGCTTCTAGTTCGGGTATGGGTTTTTGTTCAATTAAATAACGCTGTAAAAATTCTATAATTGCTAAAGGCGGTTTATGATCTGGTTAGTTGCGATCGCGTCCCACAGGTAGGGAGGTGGGAGCAGTAGCAAATAAATCATCAGTGTTAATTAATAACACTATCACCTGAGCTTGAAAATTGCCGAAACGCTGTAAATAAGCTAATTCGTTTCTTGGTCTCCAGGAGTTAGCAGAAGTATTTAAAACTTTCACTTGTTGGTAATTATTCTGATATTTTTGAGATTTTAAAGAAGTTTGAATTAAACTAGAAATAGTATTTTGTTGAACTGTCCACCAACCGCCATTAGCAATAGAATCACCTAAAAGCAAAATTCGCAGTGTCAATGGTTGAGGTGTTTTTTGTATTGTCGCACTTCGCACAGAATATTCATTAATTTCAATGCGGTTGCCCATACGACCGGTGCTTTGATTAGGTGATAATAAATAACCAATTTGTTCATCACCAATGTAAATGAGAGGATTACCAAAACCAAACAGCGATACCTTCGGTAAGCTTCGCTAAAGCAATTCCCCAATCACCAGTCCCCAGTCCCCAGTCCCCAGTCACCAATCACCTATTCCCAAAATAATAATGTGAATTTAACATCATTAGGTGAATAGAAAGACTACAATCAAATCGGACAGACTGGGAATGTAACAAAGGAGGCTTACAAAAGTATGTCCGACTTAAATCGCGGAATTATGAAATTTGAAGGTGCGGATTCACCAAAAGTAGTCACAATCTCTACTGTGCTAGTTCTGGGATCTATAGCAGCACTCATCCTGTGGGCGTTGCAATCTGCCTATGCGTTAAACTAGGATCATTGATAAGCTCAAAGGACACTGAACAACGAAGGTTAACCTAGCTGCTCAGTGTCCATCAAGGCATAAATTAAACAATCTAAAAAAAATAGTGAGAAATAATTAAAATTTAGATTTGCGATTTGCAACTTTAGATGCAATATAAATCTAAAATACAAAAACAACAATAAATGTTTCAGCTTTGGGGTTTATTAGTTATTTTAATTACTTGCCCACTCTTAGGGGCAATGCCGCTAATTGCTTGGATTACTTACGCTCTCAAGCGTCAGCGATTAGCACAAATGGGTACAGGAAATATTAGCGTCTCTGCTGCTTTCTATCACGGTGGTAAACTAGTGGGGATTCTGGCAGTGCTGTCGGAAGCTTTTA
Organism: Sphaerospermopsis sp. FACHB-1194; assembly: GCF_014696235.1. NCBI lineage: Bacteria > Bacillati > Cyanobacteriota > Cyanophyceae > Nostocales > Aphanizomenonaceae > Sphaerospermopsis > Sphaerospermopsis sp. FACHB-1194. The sequence goes on from NZ_JACJPU010000026.1 coordinate 4,891, forward strand.
AAGGAATTGCAGCAGTATCAATCGCCCGTATTTTCTTTCCTCAAGGCTCATTTTGGGAATTAATAGCTTTGATCGCCTTAGTGATAGGGAGATATGCTTTAGGGAAAGGAGCAGGAACAACAAACGTAGTTTGGGGATTTTTGATGCACGATCCCCTAATTGCTGGATTTGTGAGTTTAGTAGCTGCCATTGGCTTTGTCATTCTGCGCTCTAAACAAGCGATTAAATATGGGGTTTTAATTTTATTTCCCGTATTTGTAGCAGTCTTACATTTTAATGATTTCCCAAAAATTCTCGCTGCTTTTGCATTAGCGGGGTTAGTCGGTTGGATTTATCAACAAATGCCCGATGACATGGATCTGCCAGTGGCAGAAGCAGACACAGAATCACAACCGATGATGCAATATTTAAGCGGTGGTGAGCAAACGATTATCACTTTAGATGATGACTTAGAACCAGAGGTATTTGGAGCTAAGGCAGCTACATTATCACAAATCAAACGCTGGGGTTATCCCGTGCCAAAAGGCTGGATTTTAGCGCCCTTTGATGATCCTGCCCTGTTGATTGATTTTCTGCAACCATCATCCCTGTCACCCTTAGTAGTCCGTTCTTCTGCGATTGGGGAAGACTCACAACAAGCTTCTGCGGCGGGACAATACGAAACAGTATTGAATGTTACTAATAAACAAGAGTTAGAACTAGCGATCGCCCAAGTTCAAGCCTCTTATAATCATCCTACTGCTGTAGAGTATCGGCGCAATCTTGGTGCGAAAGATGCGGCCATGGCCGTATTGATTCAACCCCAAGTCCAAAGTGTATATTCTGGTGTGGCCTTTAGTCGTGATCCCATTGCCCAACAAGGTGATGCAGTCATCATTGAAGCAGTATCAGGAAGTCCCGCACAAGTTGTTTCCGGGAAAATCACACCAGAACAATATCGGGTGTTTGTCGTCGGTGAAGATAAATTATCTACAGTAAAATTTGAGGGAGAAGGAAAAATTCCCCAACCATTAATCAAACAAGTAGCATATTTAGCCCGAAGATTAGAAAAACGTTATCATGGCGTTCCCCAAGATGTAGAGTGGAGTTATGATGGACAAACTCTCTGGGTATTGCAAGCACGACCAATTACCACCCTACTACCAATCTGGACAAGGAAAATCGCCGCTGAAGTCATTCCCGGTGTGATTCATCCCTTAACCTGGTCAATTAATTTACCCTTAACTTGTGGGATGTGGGGAGAACTGTTCACCATAGTCTTAGGTGACAAAACCCGCGAGTTAGATTTCACCAAAATGGCGACGCTGCATTATTCTAGAGCTTACTTTAATGCTTCCTTTTTAGGTGAAGTGTTTCTGGAGATGGGTTTACCACCAGAAAGTTTGGATTTTTTAACCAGAGGCGCAAAAATGAGTAAACCGCCTCTAGCTTCCACCTTGGAGAATTTACCAGGATTGACAAAGCTGTTACAGCGAGAAATCAGCTTAGAACAGGAATTTAAGCGGGATTATCGTCAAAGATTTATTCCGGGGTTGACAAAATTAGCAAATGAACCGATTGAGGAATTATCAGCACCGCATTTGTTAACCAGAGTGGACTTAATTCTTGATTTGCTCAACCAGGGTACTTACTACAGTATTTTATCTCCCTTGAGTGCTGCCATCCGGCAAGCGGTTTCTGGGGTGAAGGAAGAGCAAATTGATCACAGTATTACTCCTGAAGTAGCATCATTGCGATCGCTGCGAATTTTAGCCGCAGATGTTCAGGCAATTTTACCGGAGATTGACCCAGAAAGAGTTTTTGAACAACTGGCACAAATTCCAGAAGGGCAGCGAATTTTAGATGAATTTGCCGAAATATTGGAAGATTACGGTTATTTGAGTGAGGTAGCAACAGATATTTCTGTTCCCAGATGGAAAGAACAACCTCACCTAGTCAGACAAATGTTTGTTCAGTTCATCCAAGGACATGAAGCAGCAAATACGGATGAATCTAAACAGCGTCACCAAGGTTTTGTGCAAAGACGGGTGGATCTCAAAGGTAGAGTCACAGAAGTTTATTCTCGCTTATTGGCGGAATTACGCTGGACATTTTTAGCTTTAGAAAAGATGTGGCTCAAAGAAAGTTTATTAAAGCAAACAGGGGATATCTTCTTTTTGAAATTAGGAGAAGTGCGACGTTTAGCAGCAAACGCTGATCCAGAACTGAGAGATCAAGTTGCTGAGTTATTGCAAAAGCGGCGATCGCAATTTCTCGAAGATAGCCAAATTACTCAAATTCCCCCTCTAGTTTACGGTAACAATCCCCCCCATCCTATCGCTGCACCCATTGATACCTCTGACCATATTTTACTAGGTATTCCCGCCAGTCAAGGACAGGCCGCCGGACAAGTTAAGGTAGTGCGAAATTTACAAGAAGCAGGAGAAATTAATAAACAGACAATTCTAGTTGTACCTTATACCGATTCTGGTTGGGCGACTATTTTAGTCAGGGCGGGAGGAGTCATCGCCGAAGCTGGTGGTAAACTTTCTCATGGGGCGATCGTCGCTCGTGAATACGGTATTCCCGCAGTTATGGATGTGCGCGGTGCTACCTATCTCCTTCAGGATGGTCAACAAGTACGCATTGATGGTTCTAAGGGTATTGTGGAACTGGAGGAATTTTTAACGTGATAGGTGACAGGTGACAGAAGAAGCAGGGGGGCTGGGGAGCCAGCGCCGTGGGCGGGTCTCCCGACTTGAGGCGACTGGCGTTCTTTTAAGGCGGGGAGCGTCAAGTAAATCTCTACCACTTTTTGTACGGTAGGAATTTACCAGACATGGTAATTTTAACGCGATCGCCTTTGGGGTCTACCTCTTTTTCCACATCTAAGGTAAAGTCAATTGCACTCATAATCCCATCACCAAACTTTTCTTGAATTACTTCCTTGATCGGGAAGCCATAGACCTGCATAATTTCATAGAAGCGGTAAATCAGTGGGTCTGTTGGGACAACAGGCCCCAATCCCTTGACTGGATATTTGGTCAATTCTTGGATATAGATGGGGGCTAAATCCAATGCTTCTACTAATAACTTAGCTTCTTCAGGTGATGCACTAGCTTGACGGTAGAATATAGCCGCAATGTATACTTCATCCAGTCCCAGAATTTTTTCTAAATCAGCAAAGCTTAAACCTTTCTCTTTCTTTGCCTCTAATAAAGTTTGCGTAATTTCAGGAATAGACATCTGGTAAATTTAAAAGTAAATAATTTTGCACGAATAAATCTTACCATGATAACGTAAACTAGGCAAAGTTTTAGATGTTAAATAAGAGGACTTCTGGAATCACTACAATTACCTCTGGATAAGTGTTTCAAGCAATATGGCGGAATTTTTCTTGAATCGTTGCCATACCCCTGATTCATACTCGCTGGTATGACATGATGCCAGTGGTGCTGTCGATTAAGGCTCTTCAGGTGAAGGCATACTCGAAGCATAAAAAAAGTCTCTGGAGTATTGATTAAATGAAATTCAAAATATGTGATTATAAAGAATAAGTTTCTAGTAATATTTTTTTTGAGCAAAATTTTGGTTAGGTGGTCAAACGAATTTTTGTTTTTTGGGTTAGCAATCTTGGCACTTCAGGGGAAACGCATCTAAATTATCTTGACAGAATACTATTAATAATGACGAATTATGCAAAAGTGGTTATCAATTATCGGCATCGGTGAAGATGGAATTCAGGGATTAAGTGCGATCGCTCTTTCTATTCTTAACCAAGCTCAAATTATCATCGGTGGGGAACGTCATTTAGCAATGTTACCACCTGAAGATAATAGGCAAAAAATTACTTGGAAATCTCCTTTTAATAATTCTATTCAAGAAATTATCAACCTACGTGATACAGGCAAATCAATTTGTATTTTAGCTAGTGGCGATCCAATGTGTTATGGTGTGGGTGCTACTATTATTAAACATATTCCTATTGATGAACTTACTATTATTCCCTCACCTTCCGCTTTTAGTTTAGCTTGTTCTCGGTTAGGTTGGAACTTTACAGAAACAGAAACTTTAAGTTTATGCGGTCGTCCTGTTTCTCTCTTGCAATCTTATATTTATCCTGGTGCTAAATTCTTAATTTTAAGTGCAGGTAAAAACACACCAGAAACTGTTGCTGAAATCTTAAAAAACCGGGGTTATGGGAATAGTAAAATCACAGTTTTAGAAAGAATGGGTAGTGTTAATGAACGGATTTTAACAGGATTTGTCAATAATTGGAATCATCAAGATATCGCATCTTTAAATACAATTGCCGTGGAATGTATTGCAGATTTAGGAATAACTGGTTTATCAAGATTTCCCGGTTTACCTGATAGTGCTTTTCACCATGATGGACAATTAACAAAACGAGAAGTAAGGGCGGTGACATTATCAACATTAGCACCTTTACCCGGTGAATTACTTTGGGATATTGGGGCGGGTTGTGGTTCTATTTCTATAGAATGGATGCGAAGTAATATTAGATGTGGGGCGATCGCTATTGAACAAAATCAGAATAGACTAAATTATATTGCTGATAATGCTGCTGCTTTAGGTACACCCAATTTACAAATTATCGCCGGAAAATCACCAGAAGTTATCCAAAATTTACCCACACCTGATGCTATATTTATCGGTGGGGGAGTCACCGCACCAGGATTATTTGATGTATGTTGGGATGCTTTAAAAATAGGGGGAAGAATGGTAGCTAATGTTGTGACTTTGGAAGGGGAAAAAACCTTATTTGAATGGTATGAAAAAGTAGGGGGAAATTTTACCAGGATATCTATTCAACGTGCAGAACCTATTGGTAAATTTTTAGGTTGGAAAGGGATGGCTCAAGTCACGCAGTGGGTAGGATATAAATAAAATGTGATATATGTGATATATGTGATATATGTGATATATGTGATATATGTGATATAATTTTATTATTATACTCTTTGTAATATCACTTTAACACAATTTTTTTAACAAAAACCTACCATGAATCAAACCGCTATCAATCTTATTGCTATCTCTGTTTTCCTAATGACGCTTTCTACTTTATTAGGTCCATTAATCAATCTTTCCCCAACTATCCCCGCTTTAACTATAATTGGATTTTTAGGTATTGCGACTTTAGATAATTTCAGTTTTCAAGGAAAAGGAGGAACGATAGTTTTAGATTGGTTGGCGCGATTTTCTCCTACTTATAAAGAACGCATTCTACATCATGAAGCAGGACATTTTTTAGTTGCCCATTTATTAGGAATTAGCGTTACTGGTTATACTCTCAGTGCGTGGGAAGCTTGGAAAATTGGACAACCGGGACAAGGGGGAATAATATTAGAAGATAATGAAATTGCTCAACAGTTGGAACGGGGCAAAATTGGCGTTTCAATGGTAGAAAGATATTGTAATATTTGGATGGCGGGAATTGCTGCGGAAATGTTAGTTTTTAAGTCTGCTGAAGGTGGTGGAGATGATAAAGCTAAGTTAAATCAATTTTTAACAGCTTTGGGTTTTGAGGAGAGAATTTTTGAACAGAAACAAAGATTTCATTTATTGCAAGCTAAAAATTTGATTCAGGAAAATTGGGATAGTTATCAAAGTTTAGTGGAAGCAATGAGAAAAGGAGTTGATGTTGAAGAATGCAAAAAGGTAATTGGTGAAATTGCGACATAATAGAAATATAGAAATAGAAACTATCTATTGAGGACAGGGAAAAATGTATCAAACAGATCCGCCACTTTCCCCCAAAGAAACATTACCCACAATGTATGATCTACCCAGCGAAGATCCAGAGGAGAAAGGTTTGCCAGATCAATTTCATTTATTACAACCACAATTATTATCAGAAACTTTTACTCCTGGTAATTATAATATGGAGGAAATATTTACAGCTAGTGAAATGAATCTGTATTATGATTCTCGTCATCCATTGTGTTATAAACGTCCTGATTGGTTTGCGGTTTTGGGTGTACCATATTTATATGGTGATCAAAAAGATTTAAGATTAAGTTATGTAGTTTGGCAAGAAGGAGTTAATCCTTATATTGTGGTAGAATTACTATCACCAGGAACAGAAAAAGAAGATTTAGGTCAAACACTGCGAGATGTGGAAAAACCACCTGGTAAATGGGAAATTTACGAGCAGATTTTAAGAGTACCTTATTACGCCATTTTTGATCGTTATCAATCTGAATTTAGGATGTTTCAATTAAATGGCGTTCACGAAGTGTCTCTGAAAGAGAATCGCTATACCGAAGCAACCTTAACTGATAATCGTTTTTGGATACCCAGCATAGAATTAGGTTTGGGAGTTTGGGAAGGTAGTTATAAAAATGTCAATATGCCTTGGTTGCGGTGGTATGATAAAGATGGTAATTGGGTATTAACTCCCACAGAATTTGAAAGACAACGCGCAGATCAAGAAAGACAAAGAGCAGAACAGGAGAGACAAAAAACAGAAAGATTAATTGCCCAATTACGTGCTTTAGGTGTTGAACCTGATATAGATTAAAAATTCAGATCCCCGACTTCTACCAAGAAATCATAATTTATTGAGATGATTAAATTAAGAAGTCGGGGATCTTGGATATCACGATTTTTATTGTCCGCGTCCTGGTTTACAGTCTGCAAAACCTAAAGCTTCTGTATCTAAAAAACCGGCTATAGCCATTTCTAAAACAGCTTCAACTGGATATTCAATTTTTGTTGCATGGTTAATTAAAGCAGTTCTAATTCTTTCTGGTAAATGTTCTAAAATGATAGCTGCATCAATAGAAGAAAGTTTTTCTAATTGCATAAATTAAGCCACATTAATTAATTGTTCTAAAGATTTAGCAATAGGTAAAGGTTTTCCATCTTCTTGATATTCAGAGACCAACATTTCTATTACTTCCTGAGCATTTTTCACAGCTTCTTCATAAGTGTTACCATGAGTATGATATTTTTGAGTAGGAAATTCAGGTAAATGAACTAAATAACATTGATCTTCATTACTCCAGTGAATAATGATAGTATAGGGTAAATTCATTCTTCTGACTCCTCTTTTTGAATTGATGTTAATTTCGCTAATTTTTCTTTAACTTCTTTTTCTATATACAGTTTAGCATCATCTCCATCTTTTCCAGTTTTCCAGAAATAGTAATAGGATCTTCTGGTAATAAAGGATGATACCAACGAGTATGACTTCCTTTTGCTGAACGGTAAATAAACCCAGCTTTTTTAAGTAGACTTTTTAATTCTCTGATTTTTTTAGGCATTTTTTGAACATAAATATTATCAAGGTATCTCAATGGATGTTAATTTGATACCAAGGAGCAATAGAACACTCTATACAAAAGATGGTGAAAGCTAACCATAGCTCTAATTTTATGGCATAACTAATAAATAGTAATGATGCTTTTTGCAGAACTGACCAACTAATTAAAATTGATTTCTTAAACACTCATGTCTTCAACTCCCCAGTATCTTAGCGGTAACGATATTCGCGCTTTATTCCTCGACTTCTACACCCAACGGGAACACCAACCCCTCCCCAGTGCATCCCTCGTACCGGAAGATCCCACCGTACTGCTAACTATAGCGGGGATGCTACCATTTAAACCCATATTTTTAGGACAGCGCACACCGGAATTTAAACGCGCTACCACTTCTCAAAAGTGTATCCGTACCAATGATATCGAAAATGTGGGACGGACAAAACGCCATCATACATTTTTTGAGATGTTAGGTAATTTTAGCTTTGGTGATTATTTTAAAGAACAAGCGATCGCCTGGGGTTGGGAAATTTCCACACAAGTTTTTGGTTTACCTCCTGAACGTTTAGTAGTTAGTGTATTTGAAGAAGACGACGAAGCATTTAACATCTGGAAGGATAAAATTGGAGTTCCAGAAAAACGCATTAAACGCATGGGAGAAGATGATAACTTCTGGGTTTCTGGTCCCACCGGTCCCTGCGGTCCTTGTTCAGAAATTTATTATGATTTTCACCCAGAAAAGGGAGATGATCACATTGATTTAGAAGATGATACCCGATTTATCGAGTTTTATAACTTGGTATTTATGCAATATAATCGGGACGCAGAAGGAAACCTCACCCCATTACAAAATAAGAACATTGACACCGGAATGGGTTTAGAGAGAATGGCGCAAATTCTCCAAAAAGTTCCTAATAATTATGAAACAGATTTGATTTTCCCGATTATTGAAACTGCGGCGAATATTGCTAAAATTGACTATCATCAAAGTGATGAAAAAACCAAAGTTTCTTTAAAAGTAATTGGTGATCATGTTCGTTCCGTAGTTCACATGATTGCTGATCAAATTCGTGCTTCTAATGTTGGTAGAGGTTACATTTTACGTCGTCTCATTCGTCGCGTGGTTAGACATGGTAGATTAATCGGAATTTCTGGGGAATTTATTAACCAAGTTGCAGAAACTGCAATTTCTCTTTCTGAATCAGTTTACCCCAATTTGCGCCAAAGGGAAGCAGCTATTAAAGCAGAATTAGCCAGAGAAGAAGCTAATTTCTTGAAAACCTTAGAAAGAGGTGAGAAGCTGTTAGCAGAAATCATCCAAGAGGTAAAACAAAAAGGTTTAACTGACCTTAGCGGAGAAAGTGCATTTACCTTATATGATACCTACGGATTCCCATTAGAACTAACTCAAGAAATTGCTGAAGAACAGAATTTAACAGTTGATGTTGATGGTTTCAAAGCAGAAATGCAGAAACAGATAGAACGTGCAAAAGCAGCACATGAAACCATTGATTTAACTGTACAAGGTTCTTTGGATAAACTAGCAGAACATATCCACTCTACCGAATTTTTAGGATATAATCAATTAGTAGCAACCGCAAAAATAGAAGTTTTGTTAGTTGCTGGTATTTCCCAAGAAGAAGCAGAAGCAGGTACAGAAGTACAAATTGTCTTGGATAAAACCCCATTTTATGCGGAATCAGGGGGACAAATTGGAGATAAAGGATATATTTCCGGTGATGGAATTTTAATCAGAATTGAAGATGTGAAAAAAGAATCTGATTTCTTTGTTCACTTTGGTAAAATTGAACGAGGTACAATTAGAATCGGTGATCAAATTACCGCCCAAATTGATACTTCTTGTCGTCGTCGATCTCAAGCTAACCATACAGCAACCCACTTATTACAAGCTGCATTAAAGAAAGTTGTTGATGAAGGAATTTCCCAAGCAGGATCTTTAGTTTCTTTTGATAGCTTGCGGTTTGATTTTAACTGTCCTCGCGCTTTAACTGCGGATGAAGTTCAACAAGTTGAAGAATTAGTAAATACTTGGATTTCTGAAGCCCATGCTGCTAAAATTGAAGTATTACCTTTAGCAGAAGCAAAAGCTAGAGGTGCAGTGGCAATGTTTGGTGAAAAATACGGTGAGGAAGTACGAGTAATTGATTTCCCCGGTGTTTCCATGGAATTATGTGGGGGAACTCACGTTAATAATACTGCGGAAATTGGCGTTTTCAAAATTATTTCTGAAGCGGGAGTTTCTTCAGGAGTGAGAAGAATAGAAGCGGTTTCTGGTGCATCGGTTTTAGATTATTTAAATGTGCGAGATCAAGTAACTAAAGATTTGTGTTTTCGCTTTAAAATTAAACCGGAAGAAATACCCGACAGAATCACAACTTTACAAACCGAACTGCTTAATAGTCACAAACTAATAGAAGCACTAAAAGCGGAGATAGCAATTGTTAAATCCGATGTTGTACTGGAAAAATCGGAAAGTGCTAGTAAAAGCAAGATGTTAGTTGGTCATATAGAAGCAATTCAAAAGCAATTGGATGATATTAAAGATCAATTAACAATTCAAAAATCCGAAGGATTATTACAATCAGTTGAAACAATAGGAGAACATAAAATTATTGTTGCTCAACTGGAAGATGTTGATGCAGAATCATTAAAAGCTGCTGCGGAAAGATTACTGCAAAAAATCGGTAATGGTGCAGTGGTTTTAGGTTCTATTCCTGAAGAGGGAAAAGTGAGTATCGTTGCTGCTTTTAGTTCTGAAGTGAATAAAAAAGGAATCCAAGCAGGAAAATTTGTAGGTGCTGTAGCGAAAATTTGCGGTGGTGGTGGTGGTGGAAAACCCAATCTCGCGCAAGCTGGGGGAAGGGATGCAAGTAAGTTACCGCAAGCTTTGGAAACTGCGAAAAATGATTTATTAGCAGGGTTGAAATAGAATTTAGATCCCCGATTTTTTAACAGAAGTCGGGGATTTGTCTAATACTGTATAATCTCAAAAATTTTGTTAATCACTTCTGTTAATTTTTCAGATTTTATTTCACCTACTTTATATAGGATAATTTGTTTATCAGCAGTAAAAAGCCGATTGGGTCTAATATTACTTTGCTGATTTAACCCACCTGAGTTAAAATCAGAATTATCTAATCCAATGGCATATCTATCACTGACAGATTGACTGGTAATTTGACAAAGAATCATGTCATTTCCCTGAAGTGTAGCAATAACTAAAGCTGGTCTACGTTTGGTTTGACTTAAATCTGAAAATGGAAAGGGAACGATTACAACATCACCTTTTATAAATTCTGCCATGCTGCGTCTTCCTCTGGTTTTAACCAATCCTTTTCCAGTGAAGATTCACTCATAATCGTAATTTCTAACATCTCTTTTCGTTGTTTTTTAGTTTTTAAAAACTGCACAAAATCTAAAACCTCTTGTAACACAGGTTCAGGTAGTTTTTCTAATTCTTGCGTAATTTGCTCTTTAATTGTCATTGGATTTTCACTATTTTCTAACTCTCAATAAATATCATATCAAATTCAGCAGTAAGTATAAAGTAATTAGATTTATATATTCACTGCAACTTGACCTACTTTTGTAGAAGGTTTGGGTATAGGTTTTCCATCTTCTTTTAACACTTCCAAATACAATTCTATAGCTTCTTTAATCAGTTCTTCTGTTTCTTGTAGAGTATCACCACAAGCAATACATCCCGGTAAATCTGGAACATAAGCAGAATAATTACTACCTGCCCATTCATAGACTACTGCATAATTGTTCATTATTTGTCCTCCAGTTGTGCTTGGGAAAAAATGCTCTTTCGAGTTCCTTCTGCTAAGTCTTTACTAAGTTTACCCGCTACTACCACAATACCCGATTTAATCTGATGCTTGAGGATACGGTGACTACCTCTAATGCGATCTATATACCAACCATCATCTTCTAGGATTTTGAGAACTTCTTTAACCTTCATTGTTTACTATCATAGCGTGATTAGTAATTTGATAAATTAAGCGTAAAAACACTAATTTATTAAGTATAATATATTTAATCTACAGAATAGAGAATGTTATTTATTAAGTTAGTTTAAGGAATTGTATGATTTCTAGTCAAGTAGAAATGAAAGATAGAGAACTTTTAAAACGCTATAAAAAAGGTGAGAGAGATTTTAGTAATAAAGAATTATACGCAATTTATTCGACAAACTCTAAAAGACGTTCAGTGAAAATTAGCACTACAAATTTTAGCAAGAAAATATTGACGGAAATTAATTTAAGTTCTTCAAATTTAAAAGGAGCAAATTTTACTGGTGCAAACCTTACTGGTGCAAATTTTACTGGTGCAAACCTTACTGGTGTAGATTTTACTGAGGCAAACCTATCTGGGGCTAATTTAACGGATGCTTGTTTAGATTATGCTCTTTTAAAAGATGCAATTTTTGATGAGCAAACTAAAATCCATGAAAAATATTATTTAATTTGGGAAATTATTAATAATAAAGCAATAGGAAGGAATCTCTTTGGAGTTAATTTAACTAATTCTCGTTTAGATCGTGCTAACTTAGCTGGAGTCAATCTGACTAATGCAAATTTTTTCAGTAATGCAAACTTTTTTCGTTTCTGTACATATGGCTCAAGTTTAGTACAAGTAATCTTAAGTGGAGCAAATTTAGAAAACGCAAATTTAGAAAATGCAGATTTGAGAGGAGCAAATCTTAATAGTGCAAATCTTAATGGTACAAATCTTCGTGATGTATGGTTAGATCATGCAAATTTATCAGGCACTGATTTAACAAACGCTTGTTTGGATGGTGCTTGTTTGAAATATGTTATTCTTGATGAACATACTAAGATTAATGAAAAATATTATTTAATTTGGGAAATTATTAATAATAAAGTAATAGGAAGAAATCTAGCTGGGATCGATTTGAAAGATGCTAATTTAGCAGGTGCTTGTCTAGATGATGCTAATTTAACGAAAGCCAATTTAGAAAATGCAAATTTCTGGAGGGTAGATTTAAGAAAAGCATATTTAACAGGTGCAAATCTCAAGGGAGCAGATTTAACAAAAGCAGATTTAATAGGAGCAATTTATAATGATGAAACTAAATTTCCTGAAGGATTTAATCCCAAAACTGCACAAATGATCCATGAAGCTGATATTAAAATTAAAAAGTATCATAATTCTGAATGGATAGAATTATTAACCAAGAAAAAAGTTAAAACAGAAAAATCACCACCACCACGACCAGGACAACAAGAATTTAAAGAAAAACTAAAAGAAACTTATGGTTATAGATGTTTAATTAGTGGTTGTGACATTGAACAAATTATTGAAGCAGCACATATTATTCCCTATCGGGATCTTAATTCTCATGATGTTGCTAATGGCTTACTTTTGAGAGTAGATTTGCATAGACTTTTTGATGCACACATCATAGCTATTCATCCAATAACCAGAGAAGTATTAATATCTGAACAAATAGCGAAAGACTATCAAGATATTAGAGGAATAAAAATAGCAAGTTGTTTAACTGGTGAAGATGCTACTAAACAACAGGATGCGCTAAGATATCATTGTGAACAATGTAATTGGACAGATAAACAACTGTTGGAATAATTCAGGGATCTGATATAATCAAATTAGTCATTATTTCTCTATTATCTGCATCTTAAAAACCATGCTAAAAAGTATAAAAATAGAGAACTTTCGCTGCTTCAAATCTTTTGAACTTCAACAACTAGGAAGAATTAACTTACTGGTTGGTGAAAATAATAGCGGTAAAACATCAATACTAGAAGCTGTTCAACTTTTCTGCTCACGTTGTAATTTAGAAATACTGCGTGAAAGAATGAATAACCGCAGTGAATATTTTTATGATGATGAACTGAGGAGAGAAGGTGAAATTGGAAGAGATGGAGAGCTTGATATTCGTCATTTGTTTTATGGTCAAGAAATTGAACCAGGAAGTCAATTATCTATTATAGATCATAATGAAAATAAACTGAGTTTATCCATAGAATTATCTCCTAGTGATGAAAAAATACCAGATGAACTACAAGAACTTCAATTTAGAGTTTCTTGGACTCCTGAATTAGAAGATGAAACTTTCATATTACCTTTATCATCTAATGGTGGACTTCCTGTATTTCATATACGTAAATTTCGTACAAATGCTAAAAACCCAAGACCAAAAACACTATTTATTACATCATCATCTTTAAAAACTGATCAAATGATAGAGTTATTTAATCAAGTGGTACTAACACCTGATGAAAAAATTATTGAACAAGCACTAAATAAAATAGATTCAAAAATTCAACGTATTGCTGCGGTTAATCCTCAAAGATTAAGATATTCGCCATATTCACGAAGTGGTTTTGTTGTACTTCTTGGAGATACTAATCAGCGCGTACCAATTGGCAGTATGGGAGATGGAATTTGGCGAATATTAGGACTTGCATTATCTATAGTATCAGCTAAAGATGGTTATTTATTTGTAGATGAAATAGATACCGGACTTCATTTTACTACAATGTCCGGTATGTGGAAAATGATTTGGGATACAGCGAAAAAATTAAATGTCCAGGTTTTTGCAACTACCCATAATAGTGATTGTTGGAAAAGTTTAGCTGAAATTGCAGAACAAGAAAATGTCACTGATGATGGTATTAGGATTCATAGAATTGAGAAAGATAAATCAAAAAGTATAGTTTTCAATGAATCTCAAATGGTCATTGCTGCGGAAAGAGAATTGGAGGTACGTTAGCAATGGCAAAAAATGATAAACCTAAAAAATTATTAGTTGAAGGTCAAGATGATTTACGAGTGATACCAGAATTAATTGAAAAAAATGGGATTTTCTGGGGTAATAAGAAAGAAGAAGCAATTATATCAATTCAAGAATGTGGAGGTTATGAAAATATTACTTCTGATCTCATAGAACCAGGGAGACAAATACATCAAGCTATAAAGTATAATATTTTAAATCCCAACAATCCTAAAGTGCAGGGGTTTATCAATTGGTTTAAAGAGTTATATGATTTGTGATTAAAAATATCCCCAACTTTTTAAAGGAGTCAGGGATCTAAAAATACATATTTAAAAGTCACTAATTTAAAAGTCACTAATTTAAAATTCACTAATTTAAAATTCACTAAAAATTAAGATTCCTGTTCAGGAGGACGATTTTGCAAAATATCAAGAATCCGCCGATTTTCAGTTTGCAAACCCCGCACATCCATCTGTATTTCTCTAATCTCAGACTGCATCTGCATCATATCAGAACGCATATCTCTAATTTCCAAGACCAAAGTATCAAAGTTACGCTGCATAGTTTCAAAATTACGCTGAATCGTATCAAAATTACGCTGATGATGAGTAGCAGTTTCCAATAAAGCACTTACCGCTAATCGCATATCAATAAGCTGATTTTCCATTTTATCCATCCTTGCTTTATCTTCATTACTCATATTTTTAAAACTTCACAACCTGGTAAAGTATGATCTTGATTATAACGGAATGTGATATAATTATTTTCTAATTAGTTTCCTAGAACACCGATTCATTAATCGTAAGGGCGAATAACCGTAAGGGCGAAGCATTCAGACAGAATATGAACTGGTTTCAGCGATAGGTTATCACCCGAATGCTTCGCCCCTACAAGGTAAAAACAGATTACCTAGCATTACTGAATCGACGTTCTAGTGGAAGTGCAAATTGCGTATAATCTATTTGTCAAATTACACACCAATTATTACACACCAATTATATAGAATCCCAAATCCTTATGAAACTTAACTTATTAAAACCACTGGCGTTTATTGATTTAGAAACCACAGGAGTAGATATAATCAAAGATAGAATTGTACAAATTGCTATCCTCAAAGTATTTCCCGATGGAAGGGAAGAACTGAAAAACCAGATAATTAATCCCACAATTCCTATTCCTCCTACTGTTTCATTAGTACATGGAATTTATGATGAAGATGTAAAAGATGCACCGACATTTTCAGAAATTGCTGTTGACTATTTAAATTTTCTTGATGATAGTGACTTAGCTGGTTTTAATTCCAATAAATTTGATATTCCTCTGCTGGTAGAAGAATTTTTACGTGCAGGACTTTGTTTAAAATTATCAGGGAGAAATTTAGTAGATGTGCAAACTATCTTTCACATCATGGAACGACGCAATTTAAGAGCAGCTTATAGGTTTTATTGTGGTCAAGATTTAGAGGGAGCGCATAATGCAGCAATTGATATTTGTGCTACCTATCAAGTTTTTAAAGCACAAATTGAACGTTATGAAAATGTAGAATATAGTAATGATGGTTCTCCTGTTCCTGTACCAATTACTAATGATATTAAAGTTTTAAGTCAGTTGACTACATTTAATTTTTTAGATCCTAGTAATAAATTGATTTATGATGAACAGAAGCAAGCTATTTTGTTTAACTTTGGTAAATATAAAGGTCAAAGTTTGTTAGAAGTTTTTTTCAAAGATCCCGGTTATTATGACTGGATGATAAACAAAGGAGATTTTTCACTATCTACTAAGAAAGTTTTGAAAAGAGCTTGGAAAGCGATGCATAATTCAGACAATAGGAAACATATCTCTTGAGGGAATACCTTTATTTATACCCTGGGAAAATAGTGACTTTGAGAAATTTAGTCCCTTTTTCCCAAGATATTCGGGGGTATAAAAAGCAAACTTTATTGAGATTATGTTTTATTTACCAATTCTAAAAAACGTTTTATTTCCGGTCCATCTTCCTCCGTAACTGTTTCGATATTCGTCATTTTCTCTATCAGAACCAAATATTTATGAAAGTTCTTTCCAATTTGGGGAAAATCTATCATCTTACTTTTACAAGGTAGATAAATTTTTCCTAGTGATGAAATATCATTGACAATTCTCTCATGTAATAAATGTCCTTTAAGATGCCACAACAAACATTGACTCAAACAAACTAAAGCATCAATAGCAACTTGTGGTTCAGTGATGCGATTTTTTAGCTGATCTAAAACAAAATATGCTACTTTTTCCACATCATGTATTGTAGCTCGCCATTCCTTGGGTTGACCAAGACTGATAATTCTCGCTAAAGCCCAAAAAGCTTTTTGACGTAACGCTAAATGTTGATTAGCTTGGATAATAGACTGTAATCTAGTGATATTTCTGCTAGAAGGTTCAGCACAAATTCCAAAAGAGTTAAGTAAATAAACCGCACGAGCTTGGTTTGATATTTCTGAGAATTGTTGATAAATTAACTCGCCAAAATCTGACCACAAAAGTTTACCAGGAGTATGGGCGATCGCTGAATATAGTTCATCATTAGATAGCAATTGAGATAACCCAGACTCAAATTTTCGCAAAATCCAACTATGATATCTTTGTTCCAATTCTCTAGTTTGAAAGTCAGCAGCATCAGAAGGTAGAACTTGGATAATATTGGATAAAGCCATCACTGCTACTATTTGTCTTGTTCTTTGCAAATCAGGTTTAGTATTACTTCCTTGTTCTAACCATTGCAGCAAACTTTGAACAATTGATAGACGATTTGCGGCTTGACGAGTTTGGTTTTCTAGACGTTTTCTTTCCTGCTGAACTCTGGCATTTTCCCATCCTGATTGAGAAAGACTTAATGATACTCTACCCCATTGGGTAAATTGTACCAGAACACTAGGATCTGGTTCGCTACCTATACGTGCGCGGGGAATATCAGGTATTAATGTAGTATCTATAGGAGGTTTAACACTTGCTCCTGTTGGTTTAGGTGTAGGTCGAGGGTTTTTGGGTTCATCTTCAACTACTAATTTAAACCGACAATCTGGACGATCACGATGTACCAATGTTAGTAACAATTGCTCATCAAATGTATATTCAACTTCCAGATTTAAATAATCTCCAGGTTGAATATTAGCAGCCCTAATTTCATCGGTATTAACGTAGCGTCTGCGTTGTAAAGTTGTATTTTGGTTTGGTTTTGAACCTTCACCTACCCAAACTTTAAATTCAATCAAACCTGTTTCCTCTGGTAAACGAAATCCACTTAAATTTGCATGATAAGGATATTTTTGACCATGAGGAATTAATAATTCCAGTTTTGATTCTTGACTATTGGGATCTTGTACTTCCAGCCAAATACTTGTAGGATTAATATTTTCACCTTTGATTGTCCCAGAAGCGTAAAGTGCCGCACCACGAGCAACAGCTAAATCTGGATTTCCTTGTGATAAAATCAGAGTTCCTGGTAAAAGTCTTTCTAAACGTTCCCGAATTAAGGGAAAATAAGTCATCCCCCCATTGAGCAAAATAGCATCTACTTTTGGTACAGTTCCTAACCGATCTTTCGTTTTTAATAGCACATCCAAAACAGGAACAACAAAAGTATCACGACGATCTAATATTTAGACCGGCGGCAATTATTTGCTGAAAAGCTTTTGATGCTGCAAACATTGGTTTAGCATCTTCAGGAACTAATTCTGGTAGTTGGGCAATAATAAAATAAGTTTTATCTTGATTGTTATGAAAGTAATCTATCGCTTCATTCAGTTGAGTCTTACGATTAATTCTCTCAGCATCTATCTTGCCATCTACAAAACCATATTTATCGTGATTAAGTATAACTTGAATAGCTGTCTGTGATGCTTGATAAACTTCCTGGGGGGTGAGTCTTTTATATCTGGAAATCTCCTGATAAAATTCATCTGCTTCCGCTTTTTCTGATTGGGGAATTATACTTAATATTTCACCCCAAGACTCTTGATGATGTTCGATCAAGATGCGAATAGCGTTTTGGATGATTTTCGCTTTCTGTGCCAATTCTTCATGAGGTCGGGGTGTAAAATCTTTATATTTTTCTTCTATAAATAATAAAAATTGTCCCCAAGGATTTTTTTCTAAAGTTTCTATGGCAAATGCTTCTTTTAAAGAGCGAAAATTGCTTTGATCTCCTTTTTTCTTGGGACGTTCAAATACAGTCTCTTCTTGACGTTTGATTATGGGTTTGGATGTTGGATTATTCATCGTATTAATGTGATCTTGACTGTGAACTTATTTGCTCTTTCATGATTGGGAATACTGCAAGATATGATTTATCCTGTTTTCGCCAATGGTCTTTTATAGCTGTATACAGAGTAGTTAGGACATCAATTTATTATCATTAGACATCTCCGTTAATTAAATCTGCATCACCTGAAATCCTTGTAGGGACAATTCATGAATTGTCCCTACCATTATTTTCGGAGAGGTCTATTATTATCAAACTTTGACCACAAGAGGTTTTTACTCCTGACTCCTGACTCCTGACTCCTGCTATAACTGATATGTGTTTTATTGCTTGATGTCGCAATTCACCTATCTAATGTCATGATAATCACATTTCACCATAATTGCAAGCACATCATAGCTGATTCTTGAGGTAATTTTTTAGTTGCTTTTTAAGTTTATTTCAGTAAAAACCGAAGTGTTGATTGCTGCAATCTAGTTATAAATACTGTCCAATTTGTTTAATTGTGTTTTTTAAATTTAAGTAAATTTACAATTTATCAAGCTTAAAGATTAAAAATATATTGATTTTTTGGCTTAGTGATCATTTCCGACAGTAGCAATCAGAGGAAATACTAAGTAATTCCTAAATTTTACGTTAATTTAATTTGCTTATTATTTGATTATCATTAATAAAGTTTTATAAACTATCCAGAAAATTGTTATTCAGTTCGTTAGCATTCAATCTATAACTGATGTGCATTCTACTATTTCCTAATTTGATTATTTTATTTGATTAGAAAATCTTTATTTAGAGGCGATCGCTTGCAGTAGCAATAACCCAGTAATTAACTTATTATACATCATACTCAATACAAATCTAACAACTAAGGGCGGTTTTACCGCCCCTAACATCAATCGTAACTAACTAAAAACAACTTACTTCTTAGCTTCAGCAATGGGAACCCACTCAGTATGGAAAGTTCCTTCCTTATCAATACGTTTGTAAGTATGAGCGCCGAAGTAGTCCCGTTGTGCTTGAGTCAAGTTTTGAGGTAAACGAGCGCGACGGTAGCTATCGAAATAATCGAGAGAAGCACTAAAAGCAGGAACAGGAATTCCCATTTTAGCAGCAGTAACAATTATTTCCCGCCAAGCAGCTTGTCTATCCAGAATTGTTTGCTTAAATTCAGGTGCTAACAATAAGTTAGGTAATGCTGGATTTTCGTCAAATGCTTTCTTAATCTTATTCAAGAAACCAGCGCGAATAATACAACCACCTTTCCAAATTCGAGCCATTTCACCCAAATTCAGACCCCAATTATAGGCTTGAGAAGCGGTAGAAATTAACGCCATACCTTGAGCATAAGAGCAGATTTTGGAACAATAAAGTGCATCCCGCACCATGTTCACAAAAGTTCTTGTATCTTTAAAGATTGTGGGAGCAGGACCAGTTAATTGTTGAGATGCGGCAATCCGTTCTTCTCTAATAGAAGAGAGAATCCGGGAATTAACAGCAGCAGTAATTGTAGGAATAGCAACGCCTAATTCCAAAGCAGTTTGTACGGTCCAACGACCAGTTCCTTTTTGTCCCGCAGCGTCAACAATTAAATCAACCAAAGGTATCTTGGTTTCTGGATCAACGTAGGGGAAAATATTCGCGGTAATCTCAATCAAAAATGAATTGAGTTCGTCGGTTTTATTCCACTCTGCAAATACTTGATGTAGCTGTGCAGCATTCAAACCACCGACATTTTTCAGCAAATCGTAGGCTTCTGCAATTAACTGCATATCGCCGTACTCAATGCCGTTGTGAACCATTTTTACATAGTGACCAGATCCACCAGGTCCAATATAGGTTACACAGGGACCATCATCAACTTGTGCAGCGATTCTGTTGAAAATGGGGGATAGATACTCATAGGAACTTTTTGTACCACCGGGCATGAGAGAAGGACCATTTAACGCGCCTTCTTCACCACCACTCACACCCATACCGATATAGCGTAAACCAGTGGGTTCTAATTCTTGAGTGCGTCTTTCGGTATCTTCAAACCAAGAGTTACCACCATCAATAATGATGTCACCTTCTTGCAGTAAGGGTTTAAGCTGTTGAATTACCGCATCAACAGGTTTACCAGCTTGCACCATGACTAAGATTTTGCGGGGACGTTCTAATGAAGCGACAAATTCTTCCAGGGTATAAGCTGCTTTAACATTCCGTCCTCCAGCGCGGTTGGCCATGAAGGCATCGGTTTTTTCACGAGAGCGGTTGTAAACTGCAATTGGGAAGCCATTACGCTCAACGTTTAGAGCGATATTTTCGCCCATAACGGCTAATCCAATCACACCAAAGCTTTGTAGTGTCATAGTTCAAATGTTTTTTGGGTTTGGCTAACTCTTGCAGATGCTTTCATCTTTAAGGGTAATCCGAGATTTTGGCTTCACTCCTAAAGAAGACATTAAGAGTTGAGGTAAATGGCAAAAATCACATCTAACACCAAGAATTGGTTTTGATTTGTATCTGAGTCAACAATTCAATGACAAATCAATAACAAAATTCGCAAAATGGAAATACGGCAGATGAGAAACTGTAAGGAGTTAAAAAAATGCTCGCCTATATCCTAGCGTTAGTAGTGGGAATTGGCAGTGTAGCTATTTACATAGCTGCTTTCTTTTTCCCGGAAATTCACCGCAAGAATGATTTTATCTGGAGTGGTGTAGGTTTATTTTACGCTTTGGTGTTATGGATTTTTGCATCACGCATTACTGGGGGTTTATTACTGGGTCATATAGCTAGTGTGGCGCTTTTGGTGTGGTTTGGTTGGCAAACTCTTTCTCTGCGTCGTCAACTTACACCAGAGGTACAACAAACGCCTATTCCCAGTCCTGAGTTAGTTAAAGTGAGTATTCAAGAACAGGTATCTAAGTTTTCTTTACAGGAAAAGCTGGGACAGTTATCATCGTTAATTGCTAATGTTTTTAGTGGTGTTAAAGGTAAGGTACAACAAGTAGGGAATAAACAACCAGTAGCACCTCCAGAAAAACCTGTTGTGACAATTGTTGATCAGACTACTCTTGTTGCAGAACAACCAAGCCAAACAACATCTCCAATGGAAGTGGTAACTGTTCCTGCATCTGAAACGGCTACACCAACAGCAGAAGTCAGTGAGGAAGTTAGTCAAACTGAAACCAAAACTGAAGCCAAAATTGAAACTGTTTCAGAAGTGACACATCCAACTCCTCCGACTCCTGAGTTAGTCGCACAAGCGCAAGAGGAAACCGAGGAAAAACCACATATTTCTGTTGAGGAAGTCGCCCCAGATGCTGTACTTGCTCCCCCAGCAGAAGCACCACCGGAAAAATTACCACCCAGTGAAGGAATTGGTAGTTAGGTATTGGCAGGGAGTGGGGACTGGGGAAGAAAATTTTAGATTTTAGATTTTAGATTTTAGATTTTAGATTGGACTTAACAAAAACAATCCAAAATCCAAAATCCAAAATCCAAAATAAAAAACTCCTGAATACTGAATACTGAATTATTACAAATTTAGTTACTTTAACTACTTTTATTATTTTGTCAAGTGTTTTCTAAGAAACGGCAAACTATCTTATAACTTTGTTACATATTTGTTAAGAAAAGTTACACGCTTCTTAACAAAAGGGAATATTTTCTTATGGTTGTTTCACTTGAAAAGAATAAACAACATGAGGTTGTCATCATTGGTGGTGGTTTTGGTGGACTGTATGCGGCAAAATCTCTTGCTAATAGAAATGTAAAGGTTACTCTCATTGATAAACGGAACTTTCACTTATTTCAGCCTCTTTTATATCAAGTTGCCACTGGTACGTTATCACCTGCTGATATTTCTTCTCCTTTGCGTGCTGTTCTCAGAAAAAGTAAAAATACAAAAGTTTTGCTGGGAGAAGTAAATAATATTGATCCGAAGACACAAAAGGTATTTGTGGGTGATAAAATCGTACCTTATGATACTTTAATTGTGGCTACAGGTGCTAACCATTCTTATTTTGGGAAAGATAATTGGAAAGACTTAGCTCCTGGTTTGAAAACTGTAGAAGATGCGATAGAAATGCGTCGGCGGATTTTTTCTGCATTTGAAGCAGCAGAAAATGAAACTGATCCTGAAAAACGCCGTGCTTTGTTGACTTTTGTGATTGTGGGTGGTGGTCCTACTGGGGTAGAATTAGCGGGTGCGATCGCTGAGTTGGCATATAAAACCCTGCAAGAAGATTTCCGCAATATCGACACTTCAGAAGCGAAAATTTTATTATTGCAAGGTGGCGATCGCATTCTTCCTCATATTTCACCAGAATTATCGCAATCAGCAACAGAATCTTTACAAAAATTGGGTGTGATGGTTCAAACCCAAACCAGGGTGACAAATATTGAAAATGATGTTGTTACTTTCAAACAAGGTGATAAAGTACAACAAGTTAGCGCCAAAACTGTATTATGGGCTGCTGGTGTTGAAGCTTCTGGAATGGCGAAAGTTTTAGCAGATCGTACTGGTGTAGAATGCGATCGCTCCGGTAGAGTAGTTGTAGAACCAGACTTAACTGTTAAAGGTTACAAAAACATTTTTGTGATTGGAGATTTAGCTAATTTCTCCCATCAAACTGGTAAACCTTTACCCGGTGTTGCACCTGTAGCTAAACAACAAGGAGAATATGTTGCTGGGTTGATTTTACTACGGCTTCATGGTCATACTTTGCCACCATTCCATTACACCGATGTTGGTAGTTTAGCAATGATTGGGCAAAATTTAGCGGTAGTAGATTTAGGTTTTCTGAAACTTACAGGTTTTATTGCTTGGGTATTTTGGCTAGTAATTCACATCTATTTCTTAATTGAGTTTGATACTAAGATGGTAGTGGTAATTCAGTGGGCATGGAATTATATTACTCGTAATCGTCGTTCTCGATTGATTACAGGTAAGGAAGCTTTCTTAGGACCACAACCTATTAACAATTCTCATCCTTATCAGGCGACAGAAACCGTCAAACAGCCAGTTAAGGTTTAGGTTTTTTGTAGTTATTACCAGTACCTTGAAGCCGATAGAGAAACCCGTCATTAATCTCAACACTTGATCTGTTAGTGTGAGACTTATGGCGGGTTTAAGTATTTTAATTGTAAGTCCTACTAAGTCTAGTAATTTGGGCATAATTTTTGCAAAAACTTCGTTCCATCCGGTAATAGGTACAATAACCTTTAAGCGTAAAGTACCTATATCATCATTATTAACAATAATACAAGGTCGCGTTTTGCTAATTTCATTCGATCAGCATTATACAGCCAAATTTCACCTCTACGCATAATCTTGGTACTCATAAAAATCTTCATTACAAGTATCAACAAATTCTGTTAAACTGCTTTCTGTTTCATAATAGGAACGCATCATTTCCGCAGCAGCAGTTGAAGATATTTTGTATGTTTTTTAGTAGAAGTTCTAGGGTTGAGTTGTCCAATACGACGTATGACTTTAAATGTACATATACCAGTTTCCATCAAAATTTTAAATAAACCTGGTAGATGCTGTTCTTCAGTTTCTCCTGTTACAAATAAACCAAATTCAAATCCCGAATAACATGGTTGGTTGCTATTTACATTTTCTTGATTCATTATTTTAACTCCTCAGTAAAAGCTTTACTTTGAGGTGCGATAGCTTCAGCCATATACAAAGATCCTGTGGCATAATCTTCTAATAAATCTTGTATTTCCTCTATTTCGCTAACCCGTTTCATCATAGTTTTTCCATTTTCATCAAGTTCCATTGCCCATATATTTTCTGGTGAAAACTGACTAATGAGTACAGGAGAATGAGTTGATATAAAAACCTGTTTATTCCATTTTTCTGTAGCGAGTTTCACAGCTTTAGCTAACACTGCTAACGCCCAAGGATGTAAAGATATATCAGGTTCATATAATAAAATTAATGAATAACCATTAGGTTTTTCAGAAAATAAAGCAGTCAGATTAATTAACATTTGAAGATGTCCATCAGATACTCCTGATGCTTGAATTGGTTTGCGTCTTTTTTTATCTAAAAAATTAGCATAAACCGCATTTCTCCCAGTTTGCTCAAAATATAAACCATCAAAACTAGGGAAACTTTCTTTCATAAAATTAATGATAGTGTCGTATCTTTCATCAATCACTCTTCTATCATGTAAATTTCTCAAAACAGACCATAAATTTTCACATCTATCTTGTAATCTATCACCTGCTTCTGATTCTGAACCTGATCTTCTCAAATTAAATAAAGAAGCACTTCTTAAATGATAAGAACGAGCAGCACGTAATAATTTATCTAATTCTAAAGCAGCTATATCACTTGTCCCAAAAGCTACATAGCTAGTGAGGGCTAATTTTTCTGGTTCTCTAAGAGTTATGGTAGTTTTATCTTGTCCCATACCCAGATGATAAAATGTGGCTTTATCACTACCTATAGTTCTATCAATTAGTAATTCATTATTAATTTTTTTAACTAATTTTTCACCAACAAAAGGTTCTATCCTACCAGCAGATAAACCAAATAAGACTTCATATTTAGTTGATTCATCTTCTATGGAAATTAATATATTATCAGTTGTATTAGCTGCATCCCAAAGAATACCAATACCATGATCTCTAAAAGAAGCGGCAGAGTCCACACCTCTAATTGCACAATCTCTAATAAACCAGATCGTATCTAAAAATGTTGATTTTCCTGCGCCATTGGGACCAAAGAGAATATTTAGAGAATCAGGTGTAATATGAATATCTGCAAGAGAGCGAAAATTTTTGATATGTAAATGATTAATTTTATTAGGCATTAATAATAATCTCTCCTTTTAATTGTTAACTTTACTTATTATATCCGATAGCGGTGGTTCATTATTCTGCTTCCGATACTAAATTAGGTGGTGCTGGATCGAAATGTAACACCATAATTTGCTCTGGATGTAAACCAACAGATTGATATATTTGTCCATTACTATCACTAAATTCTACTTCAAAAGCAGCACTATCGGCTAATAATTCCACTATTGTACCAACTTGACCACGTAACAAATTATATTCAGGTAAATCAACTGTAAGTGCTACTATGTCTAGTAATTGGGGTGTATTTTTAGTCATTTTCTATAACTTCCAATATTTGTAGGTTGGGTTGAGGAACGAAACCCAACATTTATTATAATATTTTTATCTGTGGTGTTGGGTTGCGCTTCGCTTAACCCAACCTACAAGTTAAAATAAATATAAATATCACTTTTCTCAAAGGTTATTTACATTATGGAATATCGCCGCGCCAGGGTGGAAGGAGGAATATACTTTTTTACAGTGGTGACAGAAAAAAGACAGAAAATATTATGTTTACCAAAAAATGTTTCTTTATTAAGAGATGCTTTTCGTTATGTAATGCAAAAATATCCATTTATTATAGATGCTGTTGTTATTTTACCTGATCATCTCCATTGTATTTGGACATTACCAGAAAATGATCATAATTTTTCAACTCGTTGGCGTTTGATTAAAAGTTATTTTAGTCGTAAATGTGAAACTATTGTACCAGAACATATATCTTTATCTAGGAAAAAGAAAAAACAACGCGCAATATGGCAATATCGTTTTTGGGAGCATTTAATTAGAGATGAAATAGATTTTAAAAATCATGTTGAATATATTCATTATAATCCTGTGAAACATGGTTTAGTAACAGCACCAAAAGATTGGGAATATTCAAGTTTTCATCGTGCTGTGCGTCAAGGTATTTATGACATGATGTGGGGTGCAGATGAGGATATTATTTTTGATGATGATATTGGTAACGAGTAGGTTGGGTTGAATGAAATGAAACCCAACGTTATCTAAATGTGAGGTGTTGGGTTTCGTTCCTCAACCCAACCTACAATTAGAATTGTAAAATTTGTTTATCTATTTCATCTATATTTATGCTTATTTCTTCTTTTGCATAATTAGTAAAAATTTCCATGAACTCAGATAATGCAGTGTTAGCATCTGGTCTGTTTTCTGGTTGATCATCTAACATGGCATTTAGTAATTCAGAAATTTTTTTATCACTATTATTATTTACACTCAAGCCACATCTGTTTTCATTATTGCACCATTCAATAGGCTGTAAATATCTTTCACGAGGAGTTAATTGACGTTCAAATTGTGAATATTGTGGATTTTTTTTAGTAAACATATGTGATATTACTATGCCCAGTTGAATAATATCAGATTTAGTTGTTATTTCATCTTCTTCTTGAACATATTTTATTATATCAGGACTTCTATAAAGAAGAGCTTGTCCATAGCATAAAGAATCAAGATCGGATACAAATTCTCTTCGATATATCAAATCATTTCCAGTTTGTTTCATCAAACCAAAATCTCCTAAAATAGAGGTTTTACCATTGATAAAAATATTTTTTGGCTTGATATCACGATGGATAATTCCTTTTCCATGAATTTCTTTTAATGCTGACAATAATTGAATGCTGTAAATTAATGCTTCTAAGAATGATATATCATCTTTTGCCATAATATTATGCAAAGTTTTAGGTATATAGCTTGTTATAAAAAATGGAAATTTCTTACCTGTGTCTTGCTCATTCTCCTTATAATAGTAAACCCCATTGTCATAATGTTTAAGAATTGAAGGATGATCAAGTTGTTTTAGAATCAAACTTTCTTTAAAAAATCTTTTTGTTCTTTCTGTATCTCTGACATTTTGAAATAGTTTTAATGCAAAAAACTGCCCTTTATAATCTTTTTTTTCTCCATCAACACACATAACTAAATAAACAATTCCATTTCCCCCTTTTCCCAGAAAATCAATAATTTTATAGGTTCTATTGCGAGTAGATTTAATAGTTGCAAAATATTTGAAAGCTAATAATTTTAATTTTCCTCTTGCTGGATTATATAAATAGTCTATACTTTCATCATTTTCGCCTGTATATATTTTTGAATATTCCATATTTTTGTTTCTCCCTATGTACAAACTCTTGGCTGCTAAAAAGTCATTTGAATATAGAAAATTGCTAACAAATTATAACTAGATTTTAGTATCAGTGTAAATACTTTAATGATTAACTTTCATATTATTTTGTTACTAAGTATAAAAATATTGTGACAAATCTTCAAAAATGAACACATTAGTATATATAGAGGATACACAAATAGGACTTACGCAAGATGTGACTGAAAACCTTATTCTTGCGTAGGGGTAATTCATGAATTACCCCTACTTTCGTTCCCTTTTGCGTAAGTCCTGACAAAAAATGAAATCGCCTCTGTACTTTTGCGCGAAACTAAAACTTTAGTTCCGTAAGTTGGGTTGAACGAAGTGAAACCCAACATTATATAAATATGAGGTGTTGGGTTTCGTACCTCAACCCAACCTACGATTACCTCATCCCACAATCATACCATCTCTTATAATTGATCAAATAACTGCAAACATATCTTAGGCATGAAACTGTGACCGAAACTGGAAAATACAAAGATACCGTTAACCTCCCCAAAACTAACTTTGATATGCGGGCAAACGCAATCAAGCGCGAACCCGAAATCCAAAAATTCTGGGAAGAAAACAACATTTATTCTCGCCTCTCTCAAGAAAACCCAGGCGAATTATTTATACTGCACGATGGTCCCCCCTATGCTAACGGCCAGTTGCATATTGGTCATGCCTTAAATAAGATTCTCAAAGATATTATTAACCGTTATCACCTCCTACAAGGTCATAAGGTTCGTTACATTGCAGGATGGGATTGTCACGGATTACCAATTGAGTTAAAAGTTCTGCAAAACATGAAATCAGCAGAACGGCAAAATCTTACACCTTTGCAATTGCGCCAAAAAGCGAAAGAGTTCGCCCTTAAAACCGTAGATGAACAAAGAGAAAGCTTTAAACGCTATGGGGTGTGGGGTGATTGGGATAATCCTTATCTGACCTTAAAACCAGAATACGAAGCCGCGCAAATTGGCGTTTTTGGGGCAATGTACTTAAAAGGATATATCTATCGTGGTTTAAAGCCTGTACACTGGAGTCCTAGTTCTAAAACCGCTTTGGCGGAAGCTGAGTTAGAATATCCTGAAGGTCACGTTTCTCGGAGTATTTACGCCGCTTTCCCGGTGGTGAAGGTGTCCGAAAAGCTAAAATCTGTTTTAGAGCCGTTCTTGCCTGATTTGGGCGTGGCTGTGTGGACAACTACTCCCTGGACGATACCGGGTAATTTGGCGGTGGCTGTGAATGGGGCGTTGAATTATGCGGTTGTTGAGGTGGCACGCAGAGACGCAGAGGCGCAGAGAGGATGCAAGTATCTGATCGTGGCGGCGGAGTTGGTAGAAAGGTTGACTGCAACTTTGGATGTTGAGTTGACGGTGAAGGCAACTTTTGCGGGTCAGGATTTGGAACACTGCACTTATCGTCATCCGCTTTTTGACCGTGAAAGTCCGGTGGTGGTTGGTGGTGATTATATCACTACTGATTCTGGTACTGGTTTGGTGCATACTGCCCCTGGTCATGGTCAAGAAGATTACATTGTGGGTCAGCGTTATGGTCTGCCGATTCTTGCACCGGTGGATGATAATGGTAATTTCACGGATGAGGCTGGTAAGTTTGCTGGCTTGAATGTGTTGGGTGATGGTAATCAAGCAATTATTGACGCGCTGACAGAAGCGGGTTCTTTGTTGAAAGAGGAAGCATACTCTCATAAATATCCTTATGATTGGAGAACCAAGAAACCGACGATTTTCCGCGCTACTGAACAATGGTTTGCTTCTGTGGCAGGATTTAGGGAAGATGCTTTAAAGGCGATCGCATCTGTGCGTTGGATTCCCGCACAAGGTGAGAATAGAATTACACCGATGGTTGCAGAACGTTCTGACTGGTGTATCTCTCGTCAGCGTTCCTGGGGTGTTCCCATTCCTGTGTTCTATGATGAGGAAACTGGGGAAGCGTTGCTGAATGCAGATACCATTAACCACATCCAAGCTATCATTGCAGAGAAGGGTTCTGATGCTTGGTGGGAGTTGTCGGTTGAGGAGTTGTTACCCGAACCCTACCGCAGTAATGGGCGCAAGTACCGCCGGGGTACAGATACAATGGATGTGTGGTTTGACTCTGGTTCGTCTTGGGCAGCTGTGGCGAAGCAAAGACCAGAATTAGGTTATCCTGTGGATATGTATTTGGAAGGTTCTGATCAACATCGGGGATGGTTTCAATCTTCGCTGTTAACCAGTGTTGCGGTAAATGGAATTGCACCTTATAAAACAGTTTTAACTCATGGTTTTGTGTTAGATGAACAAGGCCGGAAAATGAGTAAATCTGTGGGTAATGTGGTTGATCCACAAATCATTATTAATGGTGGAAAAGATCAGAAAAAAGAACCTGCTTATGGTGCAGATGTTTTGCGGTTGTGGGTGTCTTCAGTTGATTATTCTGGTGATGTGCGTTTGGGTGGTAACATCATTAAACAATTAGCTGATGTGAGAAATAAAATCCGCAATACTGCACGGTTTTTGTTGGGTAGTTTGCATGATTTTGATCCTCAAAAAGATGCAGTTGATTTTGAAGAATTACCTGATTTGGATCGGTATATGTTGCACCGTATCCGTGAGGTATTTAATGAGGTGACAACTGCTTTTGATAGTTTCCAATTTTTCCGTTTTTTCCAAACTGTACAGAATTTCTGTGTTGTGGATTTGTCT
The DNA here is from genome assembly GCF_014696235.1 of Sphaerospermopsis sp. FACHB-1194. Taxonomy (NCBI): domain Bacteria; kingdom Bacillati; phylum Cyanobacteriota; class Cyanophyceae; order Nostocales; family Aphanizomenonaceae; genus Sphaerospermopsis; species Sphaerospermopsis sp. FACHB-1194. Next base: position 34,883 of record NZ_JACJPU010000026.1, read on the forward strand.
AATTTTTATTTAGACATTGCCAAAGATAGATTATATATCAGTGCTGCTGATAGTTTCCGTCGTCGCAGTTGTCAAACGGTTTTGCAGATTGCATTGGAAAATTTAGCAAGAGCGATCGCCCCCGTTTTGTGTCATACTGCGGAAGATATCTGGCAATTTATCCCCTATCAAACTCCTTATAAATCAGTGTTTGAAGCTGGTTGGATTAAGGTTAAGGATGAATGGGACAATGGAGAATTAGCAGAATTTTGGAATACTCTGCGTTCACTCCGCACTGATGTTAATAAAGTGATGGAACAAGCGCGGATAGAAAAAATGATCGGTTCATCTTTGGAAGCAAAGGTGTTATTAAATATCCCTCACAAAGAGTTATGTGAAGCTATCAAAGGTTTCAATCCTGAAAAGGGTAATGGTGTGGATGAGTTGCGATATTTATTATTAGCATCTCAGGTAGAAATAGTAGATGATGCTGCCAAAATTGCTGATGTGAAATATACAGCAACCACAGAAGATTGGACTATTGGGGTAGTAAATGCAGACGGTGAGAAATGCGATCGCTGTTGGAATTATTCTACTCATGTAGGAGAATCCGAAGCACATCCTTTACTTTGTGAACGCTGTGTTCCTGCCTTAGCTGGTGAATTTTAGTATCATATAATGTAGGTGGTTAAGATCCCCGACTTCTTTTTTAATCTTGTAAACAAATGATAAATTCACATCAGAAGTCGGGGATCTGCATCCTCATTTTTCACAAGATTATCAACTGGATCAATCAAAACCTAACATATTGAGGTAAACATCATGAACACTGCTATAACAACTTTACCTCCTAGACTAACATTAAACCTCAATTTAACAGATGATCAATTTTTAGAACTTTGTCGCAATAACCGAGATTTAAGATTTGAGCGCACAGCATCAGGGGAATTAATAATTATGCCACCAACAGGTAGCGATACAGGAAATTGTAATTTTGATATTGTTGTAGAATTAGGAATTTGGAATAAAAAAACCAAATTAGGTAAAGGTTTTGATTCTTCCACGGGTTTTAAATTACCTAATGGAAAAGATGTTTCTCCTGATGTTGCTTGGGTAAAAAAAGAACGCTGGGAAAGTTTAACACCTGAACAACAAGAAAAATTTGCTCCCATTGCACCTGACTTTGTAATTGAACTACGTTCACCAAATGATAGTTTAAAAAAATTACAAGAAAAGATGGTAGAATATCTAGAAAATGGTGTAAGATTAGCTTGGTTGATTGATAGAAAACAACAGAAAGTATATATTTATCGTCCTAGTCAACCTGTGGAAGAATTAGATCATCCCCAAACATTAAATGGAGAGGATATTTTACCAGGATTTATTTTAGATTTAACAGAGATTTGGTAATCAATTAATGATTAATCAATCAACGGATCTGCATCCTCATTTTCCACATCCAAAAATAAACCTATGAACACACAAACACCCACAGTTACAGAAATCTTGCCAATGGTGATAAAAATGCAGCCAGATATCATCATGACTGATGATCAATTTTTCGATTTCTGTCAATTAAACCGTGATTTTAGAATTGAACGTAACCAATTTGGAGATTTATTAATTATGTCACCTACCGGTTCAGAAACAGATGAACGCAATTTTAATTTAACTGGTCAATTATGGACATGGACAAAACAAGATGGTACAGGTGTAGGTTTTGGTTCTAGTGGTGGTTTTACGTTACCTAATGGTGCTGTGCGTTCTCCTGATGCAGCATGGATAAAAAAGGAAAGATGGGAAGCAATACCCACAGAACAAAGAAAGAAATTTGCGCCAATTTGTCCTGATTTTGTAGTAGAGTTGCGTTCTGAAACAGATAGCTTGAAAACACTACAAGAAAAAATGGAAGAATATATAGAAAATGGTGTGAAATTAGCTTGGTTAATTGACAGGAAACAACAGAAAGTATATATTTATCGTCCTATTCAACCTGTGGAAGAATTAGATCATCCCCAAACATTAAATGGAGAGGATATTTTACCAGGATTTATTTTAGATTTAACAGAGATTTGGTAATCAATTAATGATTAATCAATCAACGGATCTGCATCCTCATTTTCCACATCCAAAAATAAACCTATGAACACACAAACACCCACAGTTACAGAAATCTTACCAATGGTGATAAAAATGCAGCCAGATATCATCATGACTGATGATCAATTTTTCGATTTCTGTCAATTAAACCGTGATTTTAGAATTGAACGTAACCAATTTGGAGATTTATTGATTATGTCACCTACCGGATCAGAAACAGATGAACGTAATTTTAATTTAATTGTGCAATTAGGTATTTGGACAAAAAAAGATGGTACAGGAGTAGGTTTTGGTTCTAGTGGTGGTTTTACGTTACCTAATGGTGCTGTGCGTTCTCCTGATGCAGCATGGATAAAAAAGGAAAGATGGGAAGCAATACCCACAGAACAAAGAAAGAAATTTGCGCCAATTTGTCCTGATTTTGTAGTAGAGTTGCGTTCTGAAACAGATAGCTTGAAAACACTACAAGAAAAAATGGAAGAATATATAGAAAATGGTGTGAAATTAGCTTGGTTAATTGACAGGAAACAACAGAAAGTATATATTTATCGTCCTATTCAACCTGTGGAAGAATTAGATCATCCCCAAACATTAAATGGTGAAGATATCTTACCAGGATTTGTTTTAGATTTAAGAGAAATTTGGTAAAAAATAAGTACCAATAAATTAGAGTTTAACTGATAAATACTTGAATGGGAACATGAAAACGTTGTGCTAACTGTTGAATTTGATTAAAAGTTAATGCTTGTTCTTTGTTCAAAATAGCCTTTATTGTTTCTGCTGTACCAATTTCAGGTAAATCTGATAAACTCAATTTGTGTTCTTCAATTAAATAAGCTAATATATCATTTCCATGACAATTAGGAATAGCATAATGTTCTTTTTCATAAGCCTCAATTACTGTTCCTAACGTATCCAGTAAATTATAAAGAGGATGCTGTTCACTAGTACCGATTTCATCAAGTAAATTATTTAATCTTTCGATAGCTTGATCATATTCTTCTTCATTACGAATTGTAAGCAAAGGAGCAATAGCAGTCCAATGGATATTAATATCAGGGGGCAATGTAGTTAATTTTTCCATAGATTTTTGTCGTATTCTGAATGAGTTAATATCTTGCGAATATACACTTTTTGGCGATTAAAATGAATTGAAGTAATTAAACGATATTTATTACCACCAATATTAAATACAATTAAATCACCTACCATATCAGCACTAGGAAAAACAGAGCGCAATTCATCAAAAGTTTCAAAATTAGCCCCATTCTAAGTTTAAACCAGCGAGTCAATGCACTTTCACTATCAGGATACTGTTCACAAAATTGACGAAAAGCTTTACGAGAAATAATGTGCATGAAATTTCAGAATATATTATAGCAAATTTAATCATAATGTGAGCATACCAAGATCCCCGACTTTTTTAATCAATCGAGGATCTATTATATAGCCTTTACAACTTCCGCAATAATTCCTCAGTCAACTGCATAAATGACTTCGCACCAGCAGAACCCGGACTCATTAACGTTACCGGCATAAAACTATCAACAGCTTTCGCTACATTGACATCAACGGGAATTTGTGCTTGACAAATAGTTTCTACACCAAAATCTTCCACAACTCGGTGCATTACTTGTTTATAATATCTGCCAGTCAATAAATTAGTATTGCACATACTAAAGACAATTCCCAACATTTTGATATTGATTTTTGCTTCCTGTTCATGACTATCTTTTAACTTAGCAATGCGTCTTTCTAATAATTGAATACCCACCACAGATAAAGGTTCTGGTTTAGCAGGTAAAAGATAAAAATCGCTAGTTGCCAAAGCACTACGAGTCATGAGATTATAACCAGGAGCGCAGTCTAAAAGAATAAAATCATATTCATCCCGAACTGGTTTTAAAATGTCTCTAATTAAGACTCTTTCAAAACGATTCCAAATAGTTTCAAAATCTTGTTCACCCAAGGCTAATGCTTGATTATGCAGCATTTCTGAAACGACAAATTCATCATATAAGTCGATATCTCCTGGCAATAAATCCAATCCCGGCAGCTTACATAATTCACCTTGAATGATATCCTGAATCTTGTATTCAGCATTGGGATATGGGTTAATAACTTCATCTATCAAATATCTAAAAGTCTTTCTTTGTTTGCGACGTTTAGCAAACTCCATCGGTGACATTAAACTGAGGGTAGCACTAATTTGACTATCTAAATCGAGAACCAATACCTTTTTTCCGTGATTTTTTGCTAAACAAGTGGCTAAATTAACAGTAACCGTAGTTTTACCCACTCCACCTTTCATGTTTGCAGTTGCAATTACATATCCCATTTTTATTTCCTCTGCTGACGCATTCCCATTAATGTAGCGTACATATTATCTAATAGATTTTAACTTTGGTTAATTTAGTCTTTTGGTAGATGCGAAAATTTGCTTTGGGCTATCTTTTCTCCTTTATGCGGTTATACCCCGAAAAAAGTTAAGGACTTTTTTAAGGTAGTTTCATATTTTTTACTAATAAACTTTGTAAACGATGTAACTGAGAACCAACTTGATAAAGTAAATCACCTTTACCTAACAGATATGCTGCTGCTGTTTGTGTTCCACCAAGAACAATTTTAGAATCCGCTTCGCTGGAGGTTCTTAAAGCAATTCTTCCCGGTAAATTTGAGCGAATAATAGGGGTGACTATCCCCGCTTCTGGACGTTGGGTAGCAATAATTAAATGTATTCCTGCTGCTCTTGCCATTGCACCTAAACGTTTGATACTTTGTTCTAATGCAGTACGAATTTCTTTTTCTGCCATAAAATCGGCATATTCATCAAAAATACATACTATCCGGGGTAAAGGTGGGGAAAATTTGTGATTATAATCTGTTAAATCTTTACATTTAGCTTTTTCAAATTTTTGATAGCGAGATTCCATTTCTATCAATAATTCTTCCATTAATTCTATAGCGCGATCGCTATCTTTAACAACTGGTGAATATAACCAGGGAATTTGTTCAAATTCGGGAAATGTCACTCTTTTCGGATCAACTAAGGCAATTTTCAGATGTTGGGGAGAATGACGATACAATAAACTGAGAAGTAGGGATCTTAAAAATTCACTTTTACCGCTTCCTGTTGTTCCTCCTACTAAAAAATGGCAAGTATTCGGATCAGATAAATCAGCTTCCAATAAATTACCATCAATACCTATTCCTACAGCAATTTTTACAGGTGTATTTGCTGGTAAAAACTGTTTTTGAATATAATCTTCAAATTTAGCAATTTGTCTATCTTTGCGTGGTAAATCAACACTGACATAACCAGCTTGGGGCGCAATTAAAGGAGGATATTCTAACCCTAATTGCACTTGTAAATCAGCAGATAATTTTAAAATTGAAGGCACTTTTATACCTAAATGGGGTTTAATTTTCACCCGAATAAATGCCGGACTTACATCAGCACCATAATAATCTACATTAACCTTAAAAGATGCCAAAGTTGTAACTAAAGATTCCCCAATTTCATCAGCATTAATATTTGGTAAACTCTCCCCCTTTTTTAAAGGGGGTTGGGGGGGATCAAATTCTCCAATTTCATCAGCATTAATATTTGGTAAACTCTCCCCCTTTTTTAAGGGGGGTTGGGGGGGATCAGATTCCCCTATTTCCTCAGCATTAATAGTTGACTTAATTGTTAATCGATCACATAAATCTATCATCATCTCTAGACATTCTTTAAGAACATTAGGATTAAAAAATGTCTGACACTTTTGTTGTTGAGGACAAATTTCACACAAATGAGGTTGAGTCGTCGCAGGTGGTGGGTTGGGGTTGGGAGATTCCCATTTTAACCATTCCTGCATTTGTAATAGTTTGTAGGGAATTAATTGATGAACTGTATTTTCTAATTGTTCCCAGGAATATTGGTAATCTTTAAATTCAGGTAAAACACAATAAACCGCAGAATCTACCGCCGCTTTTTTCTTGTGAAATAACATATAACTATACAGAGAAACCTGTGCTAACTGTGCTGCTGGATCTACAGGGTGATAGGTTTTAAACTCTATCATACACAGGCGTTTAACTTCAAAATTAAAAACTAAACAATCAAATTCACCTCTAACTAATTGTTGTGTACCATCAGGTAAATTAAAATAATATTCTAAAGTTCTTTCTTCCTGAATAAAAGTATTTTTAATTACTGTCTCAGCACTACAATAACGCCGATTGATAATTAATAACTCTGTGAGTTTTTTAATCAGTCCTTGTATTCCTTGCCAAATTTGTAATAAAGCAGGTGCTTTACTGTCATCTTGACTGATAATATTTTGTAAATAAGGGAAGAATTGATTTGTATAAAATATTTGTTGAATTTCCGATGATATTTGTTCTAAATTTAATCTACTTACATCGGCAATTAATAAAGATTTAATTTTGGGATTAATCAAAAGTAATTGGATCAAATCATCGGCTAATTTATGAAAAACATTACCAATACCGGAAATGGAATTTTTAGGAAAAAATATTGCTTTATGATCAAAATGATGATTGAGATAAAATAACCGCGGACATTCAAACGCTACTCTAACTTTAGTCGGTGTTAAAGATGAATTTTCAGATGTATTATTTACCATATTAAAAATCTCATTAATAGCTTCAGGTTGATATATTTGTAGTAAGCGACGATGGACAGCAGCTAAATAGACTGTATCCATTGCTGCATAGTTTAGCTGTTTTTGAGTGAGAGGACGTTTTCCCCAGTCACTTGTTCCTTCTTCTACATCTACATCAGAAAATTGACAAAGTTCTACAGCTAAGGTTTTGAGTTTTAAATTACTAACTTGTAGTTTTTCGCGGGTAATTTTTCTAGATAATTGGTATGTACAAATAATATTTTGGGCTAGGTTTTTACCTAAATATTTAACATCAAATCCAGAGTTATGAAAAACCTTAGCAATTTCTGATTTTACCATGATTTGATTGATAAAATAATCGGTCAAATCAGGTTTATCTAAAACATCGAAAATTAAAGCAGACTCACCAGTTAAGTCTGTAGGATCAGCCAATATTTGAATTAATGATAATCTGGGGTAGGGAGTATTCCAATCAGCAATTTCTGTATCTATCCATAGAGTTTTATGTCGGGATATTTGGGAAATTTGCTGATATATTTCCGCATCTTTGGTTAGGTAGTGCATTAGTTGATATATATATTATAGTTGAGGATTCCAAGAAATTAATTGATCTTGTAATTTAGCTTTTGGGTTCATAATTTTAGCTTTCTTTTCCTGACATGATAGATCAATTAACATTTTAATTTCTGTTTCTTGAACATCAGCAAATTGACTAGCTGTTTGGTAAATTAACGTATTTACTCCCATAAATCCTTGAGTTTTGATGAGATTTAAGATAAAATCTTTTACAGGTCTGTAATCTCTTCTAACTTTACCATTTGTATCTTGTTCTGTTGTAGCAACAAGACCTAAATCATGTAACAAAGTACATTTGTTATGCAAGATTTGAGATTCACGCATTAAAGATTCTAGTCCTTGTAAATTAATCGTTTTCCCACCAATGACTAATTCTTGAGATTTGGCAGAATTGACAAAACTTTGGTATGTTGCTAAATAATGAACTGCTGTTAGACTTGGTTTGATGTGTTGGTGATGAGTGTGTGTAAAAAGTTCTCTATAAAGTTGATTTCCTGCAAGATTTGGTTTTCCTACATTTCCAGCACGGACTAAATAAAGAGTTTTACAGCTATTGTTATGAATTACATTTTTGCAAGCATTCATAACATGAAAAAAAGTAGTCATGTTTGAATCTTCTGTCCAGACTATTCCTACTCTTTCTTGTTTTTGAGACTGCTGATAACTCAATGAATAAGTAGCATATTTTCCAGTTAAAAGTTTAGGCTTAATTCCCTGGATTTGTAAAGCTGATAAAGCTTGTTGTAACATCTGCATTAAGTCAGATGATGATAACAGAGATAATTTTGTAATTTTACCCTGAATTTTCTTATATTCTTTTTGCCATAGTAATTCAAATTCTGCTTGAGTTGTTTCTGGATCACTTACAGATAAAGAAATAGTAATTATGGGATCAGGAGTAACTTTTTGTTGGGGTATGGTAACTTTTGTTTGTGCTACAGGTTCAGGTTTGATATGACCACTGATGATATCAATTTTATATTTTTGATATTCGTCACGTCCCAGAGTTAATGTATTTCTCGGCATGGTTTTACCAGCAGGGTAATTGGTTTCTAAAATTTGCCGAGTGAGAGGAAAAAGAGAGGATTCTGGTTGAGGATATGCTAATTGATGTAATGGTTTGAGATGATAAGCCCAAAGTGCTTCCGCCTGTTCTATATTAATTCTTTTTAGCTCAATTGTTTTATATATTCCGGCTTTGTCCGCTGGCAGCACCCGATCCCAATGGCGTTTTAAAGTATTTGTAATCACACTGATAATGACTAAGAAATTTTTAAAATTATCCCCATGAATTGTTGTATTAACATTAAAAAAAGGTTGGATATCCAGAAACCCTTCTGGCGATTGAGGCATGGTATCTAAATTATCAAAACATAAGACTATTGGCTGGGTTTGTGTGGAAATTCTGCCAAAATTAGCTAAAATATTTTTGGCTGCATCTTCTGTATCAATACAGTGTTTAACCTTTATTTCTTTCATGGATTCTTCACTTAAATCATCTCCTCGCAACCATTCACAAGCTATATCATATAATTCGGGATTTGCTAAATCGTGCAGCACACCAAAAAAGATATCAGGGTTATAGATACCTGCTGTTTTATAGGTATCCTTGAGATGTTTAATAAATTTTTGGCGATTACTTTGTAATGCTTCCCAAAAATTATCATTAAATATTCGTTTTTTGATATCACTTTTTGTAAAGGCTGATAAACTTTTTAGCCATAACATTAATTGTGATTCTTTCTCACCTTCAGGTATTTGAATCAAACTATCAACTGTATAGCGTAAAATATGCCGCCAAATATTACTACTATCAGCCCAGTTACAAAGAATATAAGCGAAAAAAGCTTTAGGGTTAAGAGTGCGTTTCAGACGACCTAATAAATAACTTTTACCTGCACCAGAATCACCAACTAATAAAACTGTACGACTACGATGATCTTTACCTACTAAATTTAGTAAATATTCTATCTCTGTAATTGCTTCTTTATGAATTGAATCAACCATTAATGTTGCGTCTTGTTGATCCGCCCAAAAATTAGTAGGCTTTAAATTGATAACATCAAAAGGGTTGACTTCACGTTTGATAATATCGTTAATGTTTGTCATTGCTAAATCTAAAAATCGGTGTGAGGAGGAATTAAGGAAAAAAGCAAATAATCAGAAAATAATCAAACTATGTGGATGAATTGATAACTGTTAGTTGACGATGATAAAAAACAGTTGACCACCAATATTTTGAGGGATACCCGCATCAATTTGTTCTGGGGTATAAGCACTAACTTCTTGTAAAGAACTCAAATCAATTAGATCATTTCTTTGCAACCTATACAAAGCTTGATCTAATTCATCCCTTGATAAAGGTGGTTGTAACTTTTCTCGTAAATGAAAAATAGGTAAATAATTCTCTGTTCCCAGTTCATAATCTAATTTTTTAATAGTCTCTAAAACCTGTTGATCACTAGGTTTACTGATAGTTTCTATTTCCGAATTTTCACTGATAGATACTACAGAATCAACTGGTTCTGAATGACGTAAATTTTTCCGCAAAAACCGGATATAATTACCCAATAAGTCTAAACTAATAGTGGGCTTATTACCCTGATTGGTAATAAATTCATCCCGCAAATATTCTATTCCCCTTGGAGTTAACCACACTTCAGCTTTAACTCTTTTCATCTTGATTTCTATTTCAATCAAACCCCTTCCAGTTAATACGTTTAATATCGTCTCTCGTTCATCTGATTTCAAACCAGAAACTTTAATTTCACTGGGGGCGATTTTTTTAGAACTTTTACCGATCTTTTCCAATACTTTCAGTTCTTTATCACTGATGGGTAATTGACTGGAATCTAATTTTAACAAAGCCTGTCCAGCATCCTTGATTTTTACTGTGGCAATCTCTTGGGAATAGTCTACCAGTTCTAGTGCTTTCAAATCTCTGCAAATTTTGTTTTTATCTTTTTTAAAAGCGTCAAAAACACTGGAACTTAACCCAGCGCGGTAGTTGGGACATCCCAATAGTTTTAATACAAATTTTAACTGGTTAGTATCCATGTGCTTAATGTTGCTGGCTGCGAACTATGACTAATCTAGGTTAAAAAGAGAAAAATTGACACACTTTTATTATGTTAACCCTAATCTGTACCATTTTTCACTAAACACTAAACTATTATGAAAATTTCTAGTCATTGCTTCCTGAATAAGCTATTAAAAGTTAGCTTTGGTTGTTGTATTTATTTTAGTCTCTAAAGGAACATGGTGCTATGATATTTTGGTCAATCTCTTAGTAAATCTAGTACAGCACGGCGTAAATAAACCAACCATTCTCAATCTCCGACAATCCTATGCTGTCTTGGTTTTGAATTTTGACTTTTGACTTCTGCGAAGCGGTACTAGAAGCGATGTCCGCAGGTATTCCAGTGGTGGGAAGCGATCGCGGGTTAGAAGGACTTGCTGTAGATAGTATCAACACACCACGACGAGCATTAAAAGCAAAATAACCCGCAGAATACATAAAAGCTATTAGTCAAATTTTTGAAGATTCACAACTTATAAATTAACTCTCTCATAATGCCAGATAATTTATAGAAACTAACTTTACTTGGGAAATTGCTGGAAAGCCTTATAAGCAAATTTGTCTAGAAACTGAGTAATACAAATAACTTAATAAAGCTGTTGTTTTCATTCAAAAAAGGAGTTAACACCAATGAGTAATTATATTCACTGTCCTCATAATAGCGTCAAACCTGTATCCAACGGAGAGCAAATAGCAGATTCCAACTTATGTGATTTTTGTTGGTATGAATACTGCTTTTGTTGGTCAGAATATTGCATGAGTGAATGGTATGAGATACAAACCCAGCATGATCAGCAAAATGGCAACAAAGCTCACAAAAAATCAGGCGATCGCCAATCTCAGTATCCCACAAATTTGCACAATCTATAGACAAATATAGTTATCAGTGGACGACTTACGCAACTGGCACATTAATAGGGTGCGTCAGATATCAACAATCTGGTTATTTGCATCAATTAAGCATTATAATGTAAACTACAAGTAAACATAGAAAAGCTAAAAAATAAACAGTTTTAATACAATAAACTTATTATTCATATATATATATATATATATATATATGAATAATAAAACGTTAAAACAAATTACCAAATGATTAAGTAAAACTTAAAATATAATAAATTTTCATTTTTTAACACCTTAAAAAGAGTATAAAAAAAGTTTCCCAAATTTAAAGTAATGGAATTTTTGACTCAATATCCATATAAAGGCGGGAATTAAAAGTGAACATACAACTATTTATCCAACGATCAGAAGCATTACACCAGTATTTAGCAGATTTATACCAAACTGCTACCTTATTACCCTGGATTCCCTCTGATCTACTACCCCAAGCATTTAAAGAACTACATAGCACCTCAAAAATGTTGCAATTAGCAGCTGAGGAACTTTACCAGCAAAACGAAGAACTCATGCAAAATTGCACCTTGCTGGAAACACAACGCCAACATTACCAAGAATTATTTGAATTTGCACCAGCAGCTTATTTAGTAACTGATCAACAGGGTATTATCCAAGAAGCCAACCGATTAGCATCACAATTACTAAACATTGACCAAAATGTTCTAGTTGGAAAACCAATAACAAATTTCATTTCACAAGAACAACACTCCTACTTTTTCAGCACAATTAATCAGATATCTAAATCTGAGCAAATCCGAGAAATATTATTACGATTACAGCCACGTCATGATGATTCATTTGATGCCTCTTTGAAAGTCAAATCTGTTGCCAATCAGCAACAGACGAAATTACACTGGTTAATACATAAAAGTGTTGCTTATCAGCCAGTAGAATCAACAGATGTTAAAAATTTCACCGACCTAATTGAAAATCGTCCTATACATAAACATTCCAAAGGAGAAATTATTACCCTCATTCCTTTATTAATTTGGTTTGTTCGTCATGGTTTAGTTAAACTCAGTGCATTTAGTGAAACAGGTGCAGAAATAATCACAGGGTTAGCAAAACCAGGCATGATTTTTGGCTCTAGTATGACATCTTTACCCATTTACCAAGCCACAGCCATTGCAGATGTCGAAGTAGTACCAATTTACCTTTCAGAAATTGCAGCTACACCCAACCTCAATAAAATCCTATTACCTAAAATTCAACAGCGATTACAACAAACACAATCTTTTTTATTTATTGCTGGTCAGCGAAAAGTACCAGCAAGATTACAGCATTTATTAGAACTTTTAAAACAGCAAATTGGAGAACCAGTACCTGAAGGAACACGCCTTTGTTTTCGCCTCACTCATGAAGATATTGCCAATATCTGTGGTACTACCAGAGTCACAATTACACGCTTACTGAGTCAGTTCCAACAACAAGGTAAAATTCAATTTGATCATAAAAAACATATCATCATAATTCATAATTCATAATTCGCAATTACAATTTATGTAGGCTTGAACCTATTAAATACTGATTACGAATTACGAATTAGTAAAAATTTCCTCAATTTGAACTTGCTGCACAGCTAGTAAAGAATTGTGCCAACATTATGATCATGAGCGAGGCAAGAGGCAGGAGGTAAATAGGGTTTGCTGATAGCGTAGCGTGGCGTTAGCCATATAAATCCGAAAACTTTACAGGTAAAGGGTTTTAGCTATTTTGACTTGTACTGAGCGACTTGTACTGAGCCTGTCCTGAGCCTGTCCTGAGCCTGTCCTGAGCCTGTCCTGAGCCTGTCCTGAGCGGTGTCGAAGGGCGGTGTCGAAGGGCGGTGTCGAAGTAAGCCGAAGTGCTTTCAAAAACTGCCAGCTTTTATGAGGTGGCAACTGAAAAACCTTGCACTTAATTCCTACTTCAAGAAAAAATAGTTCCTATCCAACTCTTGAAACTGTCACCGTGGCGTAGCACCTGTCACCTGTCACTGGTCCTTCACAGATAACTTTTTCAGCAAACCCTAAATATTTCTCCCTAACTCCCCCTACCATGAGGAAAATAGGAAAAGGGGCGTTCCTCAACGCCCCATCTATGCAATCAAAATCCTCATTTCCACCGTCAGCCAAACAATTCAAGGTTTTGGCAATTTGGCAGACAAAATTTTTTAGTTACCGTTTTAATAGAAATATCAACAAAAAGAACAGGACAGTTAAAAATAGTTCCAAGGGAAGGATGGCAGCCAACCCTCAGAACTTACAGCCACTCGCCAGTTGTTGATGAAGCACTGCACAACATCGCTATATGTTGTAGCAGTCCCTTAACCTTGTAGTCGCTTCACTACAACTGGCTAAATATCTCACAGGAAACATATAACGCTTTTATTAGTTTTATCAGTTCATCCATTGTTTGGTTGAGCATTTTTTGATTTGGCATGAGCCGTCTAAAAAAACATTGGTTAGTCATTAGCTCTTAGTCGCGCAGCATTTGGGAAATGATTTTGTCAGCTTGCAATCTCTGATAAGTCAAGCGGAGCAAACTAGCAGTATCGAACAAACCACAAACATAGCAGGCAAAACCCAAAGCATCGAACAGCATCAAGCTACTAACGCCTTCTTTGGCCAGGGATAATACAAACCCAGTCACCCCTGGCGCACTTGCATCTAGTGGCATTATCGACAACAGGAAACGTATACAATCGGCTGAGACAATCGTGCCTTCTAATTCTTTGCTATCCGTCGCTAGACGAACAATACCAACCAAAATTTGATTTGGTGTCATTCCTTCTTCCATGAGAAGGACAAATAAAGATGCCAGACTATCTGGAGTGTGTTTATCGAGTTTGATATTCATCGTGCTTACATATTTACGTGTAACAATAAACTCAAAATTTTTTGTAGATCCGGAAAATTTAAGCCAATTTTTTTACTTTCTAGATGTGAAATAATCGTTACCGAGCCAACCGTAATTACTGAGTGAAGGCAAGTCAGTAATATATACCAGCAGTCAGTAGAAACATTCCACCGGAATATTTTTACAGCATTAAAACCTCTTGCTGCATAGCAGAATGAGTTACATTTTTTACTTAATTTACCAACAATATTTAGTATTCAGTAAATCATAAAGTTATTTGTGTAGGCTGGCTGTGGAGAACTGTTAGTTTTGGTAAAAATAATTCCAGAGTTAATGAGACAGAGCAAATCAAATCTCTCATCTAACAAACCCTACCATTTACCTAAATATCCAAAGAGAATTTCCGAAACCTCAGAAATTTCCTCTCTGCACCCTGCACTTTTTTGCTTGACTAACACAGCAGATTACAAGTTCCTGAAACTACAAAATCTACTGACAAATTGATGCACCATGACCATTAGACTACTAATCACGGTAGCAGTTTCCGAATCTTAAACCACAAGGCAACATCTTGGCTGTGATCTGAGTCATATCTGTTAGGTTAGGGAATAGGGAATAGGGAATAGGGAAAATTTCTGAGGTGGAATGTGCGTCAAAGGATTAAATTGTATCTCTAGCTGTGTGTTTTTTTCTGGTTGCGGTTTTTGCGTCATGTCAATCACCAATCACCAATTACCAAGTAACGATAAAATGGGAAAGTAGCTTGTTTTGCTTATTGGGTACTATCTAGATGCTATCTACACTGCGTGCCGACTTTCGCATCATTTTTGAACGTGACCCAGCAGCCCGGAATTGGTTAGAAGTCTTGTTTTGCTACCCTGGTTTACAGGCTTTAATCCTTCACAGACTGGCTCACTGGTTGCGTGCTATTGGCATTCCCTTTATTCCCCGGCTCATTTCTCATATTGCTCGGTTTTTAACGGGTATTGAAATTCACCCAGGGGCAGTAATTGGCAGAGGCGTATTTATTGACCACGGTATGGGCGTTGTCATTGGCGAAACCGCCATTATTGGAGACTACGCCCTCATTTATCAAGGCGTTACCCTGGGTGGTACAGGTAAAGAAAGCGGTAAACGTCACCCCACATTAGGTGAAAACGTCGTTGTTGGTGCAGGGGCAAAAGTTTTAGGAAATCTGCAAATAGGTAATAACGTCCGTATCGGTGCAGGTTCAGTAGTTTTAAGAGATGTTCCCTCTGATTGTACCGTTGTCGGGATTCCTGGACGTATTGTTTACCGTTCTGGAGTGAAAGTTTCACCATTGGAACACAACAACCTACCAGACTCGGAAGCTCAAGTAATTCGTAGTTTACTAGATCGTATTGAAGCACTAGAAGAAAAAATAGAAACTCTACAAAATCCCGTCAAAGTTCCGGTTTTAGTAGGTAAATACATTCAAGTAGATGAATTACCAAAAGAGCATAATTTCTGTAATCTTCGAGATAAAACAATACAGGAATTTTTAGACGGTGCTGGGATTTAACCAATGTAATAATTCAGGAATCAGTAGTTAGGAGTCAGGAGTCAGGAGTCAGAATATTTATTTGTAGCAGGTTTAAACAAACATACAAATCATGAATACAGAATCAATAACCAAATACCTTAAACAACAGAGAATCCTATTAAACATTATTTTGTTTTTTGTTACTGGTTCTGTATTTTATGGGTTACTCTTGCGTGCAGGTTTGATATTTCCAGTGACAGAAATTGCCGAGGTTTTATGTATGACAAATTGTCAAACAAATCACAAAATACATAAACCTATAATTGGCAATGAATTATTAAATTATGACCAACCAATAGAAAAAATAATTACCGAACCTATTAATAAAGATCAGATATCTATTTTAATTGAAAAATCTCAGCACAGACTAACATTATATTACAATCTCACACCTATTAAATCTTATCCTGTGGTTTTTGGTGCTAACCCCACAGGTGATAAAAAAAGAGAAGGTGATAAAAAAACACCCGAAGGGATTTTACAAATTAAAGACCTTTATCCTCATCCCCAATGGTCAAAATTTATGTGGTTAAATTATCCTAATTCACAATCTTGGAGAAAGCATTTTCAAGCTAAAATCAATGGTGAATTAGCTTGGTATCTTCCTATTGGTGGTGAAGTAGGTATTCATGGTGTACCTGCGGGTGCTGATGAAATGATTGATGCAAAAAATAACTGGACTTTAGGTTGTCCATCTTTAAAAAATAAAGATGTAGATGAATTATATAAATTGGTTCAGAAAGGTACAATTGTGGAAATTTTACCTTAATGTCAAGAGCAATAGGTGACAGGTGACAGGTGACAGGTGACAGGTGACAGTAATAAAAGAATAGAAGTTAGGAGTCTACTACCTGAAGACTTACGGATTGATTTCTTCAAAATCCCATTCTTGATTTTCATCAAGTTTATAAATAGTTCTATTTTGTGGTTCACCCCGCAGTTCTAAATAGTCTACTTCGGTAGGTTCAAGTAATAATAAACAAAAGGTTTCTAATGGTTCTAAAGGGTTGGGTGCTGATGGTGTAAAGGCTTCTGGTGTTCTTACTCTTTCTTTACCAGGAGTAGGCCAAGCAAATTGTAAACGTGCAGCATCACTTAATTCTTGCCACATTTTTATTCTCGCTGGTTGTAAATGTGGATGAGAATTAGCAGTAATTAAAATTAATTTTCCACTAATACGAAATTGTTCTCTAGAGTTGGGAAAATACCAACAAATTTCTGCTGCTGGTTGTTGTGGTATTTGTTCAGCTTTTGCACTACGAATATCGGTAATAAATTTTAGCTGGTTGGTATCTTCCAGAAAACCACGAAATACTACAGTGCGGTTTGCAGGTAAACCATTTTCTCGCACGGTTGCAAGTTGCACATAACGGGAATAAACTAAACTGCGGTTTTTGTGTAAAGCGCGAGTTATTAAACTTCTCCAAGGTGCTAGGGACATTATTATTACTGTAAGATTTTTGTAATTTGATTTTTATTGGTTGGTTATGTAATTATAATTTAAAATCTACTATTTTTGAAATCCCAACTTCTATAAATAGTGAATTTTTTTGAAAAGTCAGGGATCTGATCAGTAATAAATTAATCTTGCACTTGACTTAACCAACTTTGTAAATCTTTTAAACTGGTAGAGTCTAACAACGCTTCTCCAAGATTTTCTAAATTGCTCAAAGATAAGTTAGCAATATTATTTTTTGCTTCCTCCGGTAACTCTCCCAAACGTCTAGTTAACTGTCGCATAACTAAATTTAAAGCACTTTCTTGTCTTCCTTCCTGTTTAATTTCTTGATAAGTGCGACTTCTTTCTAATGAAATTCCTAACATGACTTGAACCTCCCGCAAAGTCAAATTTTCAAATCTGTACATCATGATTGTAGTAATCATTTCTAAAATCATCTCATTTGATGATGATTCTTGATTACTTTTTGTTAATAAATACCTAGCTGCTGCTGGTGCTTGACTTTTTTTTAAAGTAGTCAGCTAACCCTAGAACTTCCCCATAAGTTGGTAAATTGATTATGGCAGAAAAAATCAAACTCATGGCTGATTATGGATGCTACCCTTTATGGTGGGTTAGCTCTGATAAAGTTGGAGATATTGATCCAGAAACTATGCTATTAAGTGAAGAAACTATCAGCCGTTTGGCAAAATGGGCAGATATTTATGATGCAAAGTTAAACTGGGAAGATCCTGGTTCATCTGGGTTTTCAGATGTAAAAGCAGCAGCAGCTTTTGAACAAGAAGGTATTAGTTTGTGGAAACAACTACAAAAAGAACTTGCACCTAATTATGAAGTTTTATATTTTAGTGAGCAATTACGTAGAGTTGTAACAGATATCAATGAATTAGAATCTTTACTTGCTATCAATGCTTAGTAGTAAATGATAACCTTCACTAACCCTGGTACATAGTCAGGGTTTGACAATAAAAATAAAAAATTGTTACACATTATACAAAATACTTCAAATCACAAAGTGGTAAATTTAGCAACCTTTCATAATATAACGAGTTGGCGTTATAGTCTTAATCTGTGATTAAGCTACAAAAATTTCTTATGGTTCAAGAATTGCAACGTCAACGCCAGAGTGCATCTTTCCCCGAAACCGCACCAGCAGCAAACCCTGTATTTTTTAGAACCTACAGCCGTCGTACAGCAGCAGGTTTAAGAGAATCCTGGAATGAGGTGTGCGATCGCACTTTACAAGGTTTAGTAGAGTTAGGCAAACTTACCCAAGAAGAAGCCGCCCTCTTAGATAAAATGCAACGCAATATGAAATCCCTACCCAGTGGCCGCTGGTTGTGGGTTGGTGGCACAGACTGGTTAAAAAAATCAAAAAACTTTTCTGGTGCTTATAATTGTACTTCTACCAACTTAGTAGACTGGAAAGCCTTCGGTTTAATGATGGACTTGGCCATGATGGGTTGTGGTACAGGCGCTATTATCGAACCGCAGTATATTAATCAATTGCCCCCTATCCGTAATCGCTTAAATGTTACCATCACAGGTGAAGTTGGCCGTACACCTGTAGAACAGCGTCGAGAATTTACAGAAACCGATATACAAGGTAACACCGTTACTATTCACGTCGGAGATAGTCGGGAAGGTTGGGTAAAGTCCTATCAAACCCTGTTAGAGCTTTCTACCGATGAACGCTTCAGTTCGACTTCGCTCACTGACCATACCGATGACGTTCAGGTAATTGTAGATATTAGTGATGTACGTCAGTCCGGGGAAACCCTGAAAGGTTTTGGTGGTGTTGCTAACCCAGTAAAATTACCTGGTTTATATGAACGCTGCGCCTCTATTCTGAATAAAGCTTTAGGTAGACAGTTAACCTCTGTGGAATGCTGTTTATTAATTGATGAAGCTGCTGTATCAATTGTTGCTGGAAATATACGCAGAAGCGCGGGGATGCGCCAATTCGTTGCAGAAGACCAACAAAGTGCAACAGCGAAAGATAATCTTTGGCATCAAGATACAGAAGGTAACTGGCGCATAGATCCTGAGCGTGATGCTTTACGTATGGCCAACCACACAAGAGTATTTCACCGCAAACCCACCCTAGAAGAATCTATTGCCGCAGTGCAAAAGCAGTATTACAGTGGTGAAGGTGCAATTCAATGGGCTGGTGAAGCGGTGGCAAGAGCTAATATTGATTTACTCAACACCCCAGAACTGAAAAAAGACTTCCTGCAAGCTTACGAACAAGGAAAAGCTAAAGCATGGATACAACAACATCATCCAAATATTGATGAACAAGAATTAGAACATCGTTTAGGTAGATACGGGCTTAATCCGTGTGGTAAATAATTATACTTGCCTCACGTAAAAAATCCGGCAAAATCGGTGAAAGCTGAGACTGCTAATGCCGAGGTAATTACAGGAACTAAAAAGCCTGTAACACCGTAGAGAGTAGAAGTTGAACCTCCCAGGAGAATAAAAGACTTCCACGAGTGCCGGACTACAGGAAACTGTAGAAAATGTACTCCGAGCTAGTGCGAATTAAAGCACTAGAACTAAAGGATAAAGAGCCTTTAGGATAACAAAACTGGAAATAATAGGAACTAATTTCCACTGTAATTTGTCTGAGGTACACTTAAACCAACTCGATCCCGACAACTATAAAGAACAAGAGGAAGCATTTAAAGCTGGTGCTTTATCTGTTGCTGCATTATTAAACCATCACTTCCAAGAACCCCGCTATCAATATAGTCGGGAACTTGATCCCATCGTCGGCGTTTCCTTCACTGGTTTATTTGACTTCTTTGTTCATGCTTTTGGTGTGGACTGGTTGCGCTGGTGGGAACAAGGCAGACCTGAAACCCCTGAAGGACTGATATTTAAACGCGGTGAGCAAAAATACCTCAGCAAATGGAGAGAAATAGTACATAACGCTGTTTGGGAATATTGCGATAAACACGGAATTAAACGCCCCAACCGTTGTACTACTGTGCAGCCTAGCGGGACAAAATCTTTATTGACTGGTGCTAGTTCTGGTTGGCATCCACCCAAAGCGCAAAGGTTCATCCGCCGGATCACTTTCCGTAAAAATGACCCTGTAGCCTTAGCCTGTATAGATTATGGGTATAATGTCATACCTTCTCAATCTGACAAAGACGAAAACGGTAACTTGTTAAATGATCCGTTTGATCCTCGTTGTACAGAATGGTTGGTAGAAATACCCGTGGCTGTCTCTTGGGCAGATTTACCAGGAGCAGATGAAATTGATGTATCCAAGTTTTCTGTATTGGCACAGTTAGATTTTGTGATGCAAGTGCAGAAATACTACACTACCCATAACACCTCAGCGACTTTAGAGTTACGTTCTGAGGAAGTTGAAGTTTTGGGAACACGCATTTATGAAGCGGTGAAAAATGATGAAGGTTACATTTCTGCGGCTTTATTAGCGCGGTTTGATGACATTCAAACTTTCCCCCGTTTACCCTTTGAACCCATAGACAAAGCAACTTATGAGCGTTTATCTGCTGAGGTGAAAGCAAGACGTAAAACCGATGATTTTTGTGGTGCTTTAGGTCGTTATGATTTAGGGGAAATGTCAGAAGCAGGACCTAGCGGTTGTGACTCTGATAAATGTATGTTCCCTGAACAGTCACCCACATAAGGAGGCAGAAGGCAGGAGACAGGAGGCAGGAGGCAGGAGGTAAATATTTTTTTCCCTCGTTCCCTATTCCCTGTTACCTGTTCCCTGTTCCCTAAATATTTTTAATTTCAATCACATGAGTTGAACTTATCCATTCTCCTTTTGCATTGTAGGTACGAATTAACCTTTGGCGTTCGTTGTCTGTGACTAACCAACCTGCTTCTACAAAAAAGGGTTTTCTTAGTTCTAGTTGGACGGGAACATTACTAGAAATTCCATCGGGTAATAATAAGATTTCTCTGATATTTCCTTCTTTTTCAAATATCAATTTATTACCTGCTATCTTGGCTTTTGAGCTAATATTTTGACCTGCAAATGAAAGTTGATGTTCTAAATATCCGTTGTCTAGTTCTTTGATTTCTAAATAACTGGTATTTGTTTCTGAGGGGCTGAGGTCTGAATATACTGTGTGCGCTTGACCTTCCCATTTACCAATTAGTTGTTCTACTGTCAATGGTGGTCTTTCTTTGGCTTCTGTACCAGTTCTAAATTCTCTAATTAAGGTTAAATTACTAAATTTTCCTTGTTTGTCAAATAATTGCACTAAGCGCGATCGCCTATTTTCATCTATAAAGCCATATTCTGCACCAAATTCTGTAAACGGTGCTAGTTGTAATGTTCCTTTGGCAAACGCACCTGTGTTAAAAAATATGTTTTCTTTGGCTAAAGAACGATATTCTTGTTGATAATCTTGAATGGGAGAACTATCATAATTATTACTATCAAAACGACGTAATCTAAACAGTACAGCTTGGTTATTATCAATGGCTTCTAAGTTTAAAATGCTAGGCGTAGATTTTAATATTTCTCCCTGGGGGGATATTTGAGTAAATGAACCCCTCCACTCACCTATATTTTTGATAAAGTTTTCCCAGTTGCTTGTCATAGCTTAATAAATTTCAATTCAATTAATTTGTTGTGGATTGAAAAAATCATAACTATTATACATCTTAATATTATTAAATTTGTTTATTGTCACTTATTAGCCAGTATCTGTTAAGATTGATGAAGAATTAATAATTTTTTTACGGCAATACTTGGAGAGTGTAATGTTTATTAGTGAATTGTCTCCTCTATTTAAAGAACTTGCCCAGCATCCAGTGTCATTTATGGGTGGGTTTGTTTCTGGTGTCCTCCGACTTAACCTAGCTGATGATCCTGTTAGAAGTTGGCTAGATCAACATATTACTTCAGCCAACTTCCCCAAAACAGCCACTGAAGTCCAGAATGGCAAAGCCTCTGGCCCTCAACAAATTTCAATTGATTAATCAATTATAAACCGTTAACATTTCAACGTTAACGGTTTATAATTGCTAAAATGTAATTAGATTACCGCAGCTTGTTAGCAATAAATTCTGTTAAATTATCCAATAGATCAAAGCATATAATTTTATATTATAATTCTTTGTAAATTCTCATACTTTGGAAAATGTCATAATCAGTTATCATAATGAGCAGATGGGTATGTTCAGTCTGGTGGCAGGTTGAGTAGTGAACTAGTATAATTGATGACTAATCTCCTACAATTTTTGTCATACATGAATCCAAGGCAACGGGAGCAATGCTTAAAATTTGCTGAGTTCCAGTTTCCATCTGAACTATCGCTTTTTGTTGAAAATTACGTGACTCATAATGACTATCTACGTTGGAAATCTCTCTTACCGCGCAACCGAAGCAGACTTAAAAGCCGTGTTTGCTGATTATGGCGAGGTCAAAAGAGTTGTTTTACCTACTGACCGCGAAACCGGAAGGATGCGCGGATTTGCTTTTGTTGACATGATCGAAGATGCACAAGAAGATGCTGCTATCACAGAATTGGATGGTGCAGAATGGATGGGTCGTCAACTAAGAGTGAATAAAGCAAAACCACGAGAGGATGATCGACGAGGTAGTTGGTCTAAAAAAGAATATTAATAATATAGAAGTCTTATCTTAGCAGATTGTTTCTATTTATGCAAGTAAGCGATCGCTAAAATCCAGCTAGAAACAATTGCCAATCACACAACGCTATATAATTATGCCCGACTAGAGATTCATTGCAGACAAATGTTAAGACTAGTCGGTTTTTTTATAGCAAATTCAGTCTTGATTATTCCAGCCAAAATTTCCGCATAAAGTCCCTGAAATTGTTTGATATTCGTGACAAACCCTAACAGATTTTTAGCATTTGTGGAAAAGTGATTTTTTTATAGGTACTATATATATAGTATATATAGTCATCCTCAATGATTTCTCAACACTTTCTATTACCTATTTCCTGTTTATTGCCCTCATGAGTCAGTATGGCTACTTCATGCAAGGTATAAACACTCAAACTTTTGATTTAGCTACATTTATGTTGGCAAAATTCGGATGCTCCCAATATCAATGTTATCGGTAGCATTCATTATATTGATCAATTTGAGGTCACTAAAATAGTTAATATATTTGAGATTTTAGTTTTAATAATTGTATTTATTTTCGTATTTTTCTTAAATAAATTTTCGCCAAATACAAATTAAATCTTCCAACTAAGTACAAATAACTCAAAACTATGGATATTCAAGAACTATTAACTAGGTATGCCAGAGGAGAAAGAAGCTTTAACGGTATTGCATTACCTTCCGCAAACCTACAAGGAGCTAACTTGGGTGGTATAGACTTTGGTAGAGCAGACCTCAGAGGTGCAAACCTCACCGCAGCATCTTTGAGTGGAGCAAATTTAAGTAAAGCAAATCTCAGAGGTGCAACACTAGAAAATGCTAATTTATCAGAAGTGATTCTCTGTGGTGCTGATTTAACTCAAGCTATACTAACTAATTCCCATTTAAATGAATCAGACCTTAGTGGAGCTTTATTAACTGGTGCAGATTTATGTGATGCTAATTTACATCAAGCATCAATCACAGCCGCCAACTTACAAGGTGCAAATTTAAGTGGTGCAAAAATGGGAGGTGTGCGGATGTGGAAGGCAAATTTACAAGGCGCAAATTTAACCGGCGCTGATTTAAGTGAAGCTAATCTGTGTGAGGTAAATTTGACCAGAGCTAATTTAAACGCCACAGATATGAGTGAAGCTTTTTTAACAGGTGCTATTATGCCCGATGGCAGTATTCATAGTTAATGAAGAGACAGGAGGCAGAATTTTGGATTTTGGATTTTGGATTGTTTTTGCCAATTCCAATCTAAAATCTAAAATCTAAAATTTTCTTTCCCTGTTCCCTGCTCAAACCGATATGATAACTATCTGTACAGAAAAACATGGGTGCAAAAATGTCAGAATTACAACAAAAACGGGTAGTAGTTATCGGTGCTGGTTGGGCGGGTTTAGGGGCAACCTATCATTTAGCAAAACAAGGTTATGATGTCACACTTTTAGAAGCAGGACCATATCCTGGTGGTTTGGTAGCAGGTTGGCAAACCTCAGCAGGAAAATCTGTAGAAGCCGGTATTCATGGCTTTTGGTATCCTTACAGAAATATATTTTCTCTCATCAATGAATTAGAAATAAACCCCTTTACAACTTGGACTCGTTCTGCTCAATATTCTCCCGCAGGTTTAGAAGTTGAATCACCAATTTTTCAAGATTTACCCAGACTACCAACCCCCTTAGGAACTTTTATTTACCCGCAATTTCAAAGATTACCATTAATTGACAGACTCAGCGCCTTACCTTTACTTTATAGCTTAATTGATTTTGATAATTCTCATGATGCTTGGCAAAGATATGATTATATAACCGCCCGTGAATTATTCAAAACTTTTGGTGTTTCCGCCAGACTTTATAAAGAAGCATTTGAACCTATGTTATTAGTGGGTTTATTTGCCCCTGGTGAACAATGTTCAGCCGCCGCCACTTTAGGAATGTTATATTATTTTATCCTCGCTCACCAACCAGATTTTGACGTAGTTTGGTGTCGGGGAACAGTAGGCGAAAAAATCTTTCGTCCTTGGGTGCAGAAGATAGAAAAGTTAGGGGCGAAAGTTTTAGCTAAACATCGAGTTACAGATGTAATTGTCGGTGGTAATAATCAGATTAAAGGTGTAGTTTGTGGTGATCAAGTTTTTGATGCTGATGCCGTGATTTTTTCTGTAGGAATTACAGGAATGAAAAAAATTGTTGCTAATAGTCCTAGTTTACAACATTATACAGAATTTAGAAATATCAGCAATTTAGGAGCAATAGATGTATTAGCGACTCGGTTATGGTTTGACAGAAAAATCAATATTCCTCGTCCTTCTAATGCTTGTTTTGGATTTGATAATACAACCGGATGGACTTTTTTTGATTTGAATGCTTTGCATGATGAATATAAAAATCAAACCGAAACAGTTGTAGAAGTTGACTTTTATCATGCCAATCAATTTTTACATTTAAGTGATGAGGAAATTGTCAAAATAGTTCAAGGTTATTTAGCAACTTGTGTACCAGAATTTAAAGAAGCAAAAGTAATTGATAGTAGCGTCATTCGTTTAGCAAATGCAGTTACACATTTTTCACCTGGTAGTTATCAGAATATGTTACCAGCTAAAACCAGTTTGAATAATGTATTTATGAGTGGTGATTGGATTATTAACCGTCACGGTTCATGGTCACAGGAAAAAGCCTTTGTTACAGGTTTGGAAGCTGCAAATTTAGCAATTGATTATTTAGGAACAGGGAAAAAAGCAAATATTTTACCTATAGAACAAGATGAACATCATATACAAATAGCGAGAAATGTGAATCAAGCTATCCGTGATGTGGGTAAATCAATTTTACCTAATTTTTGGTTGCCTTAATTTGCTTAATTTGCTTAATTTGCTAAATTAGATCCCCTAGATCCCCGACTTTTTTTATTATCATGTCCATAAATTTTGACTGAATTGCAGAAGTCGGGGATTTTGGTATCAATTATGATCCTTGAATTGATTTTTGTATTTCCTCAACTTGCTCAATAGATAACTCTGTAACTTGAGCAATTTGTGGTAAACTCATACCAATTCTTAGTAAATTGATTGCTACATTCCTAGCTTTTTCAGCTTTACCTTCAGCTTTACCTTCTTCGAGAATTTCTTGGTAAATTACAGACTCGCGCATAATTTCACTCCTGAAAATCTTCCTGATCACTTGTTTATCTAAAACTAACCCTGCTAACACGCTACTAGCAGCAGCTATATTTCTTTGTAACCTTGGATCTGTAATGGTTTCAACAGCTTTCGCTACTTCGTTTTTACTGTCACCTACTTACCATAAACTCAGTTGATTACTATTACTAATAGTATTCCAAGGTAAAGGCGGAACTTCTACACCATTTTCCTCTAATAATTGTTGAAAATAACGCGCATTATTAGGAGACATATCCTCTGTAGGACAATGTACAAACAAATAAATTTTAATTCCCTCTGATAACCACTTTTTAATATATGTCACCCATTCATTCATAAATTGCTCATTCATAGATAAACGGGGATGGGAAATAAACCGAATTAATGTAAAATTGGCAGTGACAGAAAATTGTACTGGTAATTGTGGTTTACGCCTTTCTGATGCTAATTGTGGATCATCTTCCCCAGAATACACAGGACGAGTATCTAATAAAACTCTACCAACTCCTAAATTTTCTAACAAAGTTGTTAAATTACTCAAATGAGGTTCTTTAAACCAGTCACCATGTCTCACCTCTAATGCTAAAGGTACATCTTGACGTGGCCATGCTTCCAGGAATGTCTGCAAGTCATCCAGTAACGCAGGTGAGTAACTCGGTGGTAGTTGGGCAAACATTGGACCCAAACGCTTACCTAATGGTTGCATTCTCTTTAAAAATGCTAACGCTTCAGGAATATGGGGTTGCAGTAATTTTTGATGGGTAATATCTCGCGGTAACTTTAGGCAAAACTCAAACCCCGGAGGTGTTTCTGTCATCCAACGGGTAACGGTTTCCGGGTTAGGAACAGCGTAAAAAGTGGTATTACCTTCTACCGTGGTAAAACGACGACTGTAAAGATGCAAAAAGTCCGTGGTGCGAGTTCCAGAGGGGTAAAGTTCGCCCACCCAACCTTTATAAGCCCAAACTGCACAACCGATGAAAAATTTCACAAAACCAGTTCACAAAACCAAATACTATCTGATCTGATTTAATTCTATAACTAGGTATTGGCTTTGATAATGTTTGATGATGTTTGATGATTAATTTTTGCCACTACCTGCTAGGATTGTATCAAGATTCTATAATAATGAGTACCAAATAAATTGGTATATTTTTGGTAAACTTATGCCCAGAAAAGAACAAGGTTGGGTAACATTCCAAACCTCAGAGGAAGAACGGAAGATTTTAGAAGAGTTCTGTCAGCATTCTCAGCGCACTAAAACTGAGATTTTGCGGGAACTGGTACGCGGGTTAAATCAAAAACCTGCTGCATCTGCACCCAAAATATCACAACCAACCCCCCAAGAGAAGGTAGAAACTCAGACTGTTGAGATAGAAAATATTATTCCCAAGAAACCATTAAAAGTTAGTTCTCGTAATGTTTT
This sequence comes from Sphaerospermopsis sp. FACHB-1194, assembly GCF_014696235.1. Lineage (NCBI taxonomy): Bacteria > Bacillati > Cyanobacteriota > Cyanophyceae > Nostocales > Aphanizomenonaceae > Sphaerospermopsis > Sphaerospermopsis sp. FACHB-1194. The sequence goes on from NZ_JACJPU010000026.1 coordinate 62,208, forward strand.
AAAAGGAGTGGTTAAACGAGTAACTACCGGAACTGTTAACAGTGAAATAACTTTAGAAATTGTACATAAAGTTGAATTAACTTCAATCATTACTAAAGTATCCGCAGAGGAATTAGGATTAGTTGAAGGTGCTGAAGCTTATGCTGTGATTAAATCAAATGATATTGTCATTGCTAAAGATTAAATGTCAGCATTCAGCTATCAGTAATCAGCAATCAGCTTAAAGCTATAATGTGGGTAGGTTAAGCATTAAATCAAAAAGTTGCCCAATTTTACGATAGACATTTACTTCCTAAAAATTAGTCGGTTTTAACCGACTTTAGCTATTAGACAGGGAATTTATTCCCTGGCTAAATAAATGGCTATGGTAATTTAATGTTATTCTATGCTTCCACCTTCACACCCTTCCAGAAAGCAATATAACCTTCTATATTTTTCGCTTTCTCTTTGGTGCTGGGATAGTACCAAGCTGCATCTTTGTTAACTTGTCCATCTACTTCAATGGTGTAGTAACTCGCAACTCCTTTCCAAGAACAAGTGGTGTGAGTATCACTGTCTTTGAAATATTGTTTGTTAATAGCGTCAGCAGGGAAGTAATGGTTTCCTTCTACGACTACGGTTTTATCGCTTTCAGCTAAAATAGCACCATTCCAAGTTGCTTTCATAGTGAGGATTGAAAAAAAAGTTAACAATTCTTATTGTGACACCTAAATTGAGAATTTGAACTCATAAATTCTTCCCCATTTTTCCTATGATCTTTTTTTGTTGTCGCTAATGATACATTAATCAACCATCCGTAAAAAGCTAGAAAATATATAAAAAGCTGACAATAATTTTATATATATAAAATTATCTCACGCCCATAATATATGCTATTTTTTCTACTTCTACTAAACCTTGACGTTCTAATTCATAAGCAATAAAGGGATATCTTCTTTTCAAAAAGTCTAAAGAATACTCGTTTTTACAATAATCTACCAGCTTATCTGAACGCCCCAATCGCCACGTTTCTTCATTAAGTTTTAGTTCTTTAATTGTATAAATTACTCTTTTTTTTAGTGGTTCTAAAAGATTAGGATTAGGTTTAATAACCATAGAAGGAAAATCAAGAATAAAACTATCTATCGGTAAGAAAAAAGGATCTATAATCTCTTCTTTTGTTCCTTTGTTAGAGTTAATTTTTGAGCAAATAAGGCGGAAATTATCCCATTCATAAGCTAGTTCAGGTTTAACACTTTTAGGAATAAAATGATCAACTGCTGGACTACCTGTTTGATAAGGAATCCACTCTGCGGAATATACACAAATATGATTACAAGCTTTGTATAAATCCGGTAATGCCCTCCGCCAATAATCACGATTTGTCCAATCTTTTTTTTCAGGATTAGGAACTTTACTTAAAAATTCTTCACCTTTTTTTCTAACTTTTTCATCAAAATCATCAGGTTCAGGCTGGGGTTTAATCGGAATCACAAATCTACTCCATGCTGTTCTGCAAAATAAACCCACCTTGGCCAAAATCTATCATCTTCTGATAAATACCTTGCCAAATCATTTGATACTCTTGCCACATCTTCCGAATTTGGATTATCTGATAATTGTAAAACTTTTGCTGCTTCTATAGCCTTCTCTGCTTCCAAAGAACGCGCATGACGCAATTTGAAAACATCAGACATTAACCAAGAGTCTACCACACCTTGACGGATAAAAGGAAGTTCTTCAATTTGGACTTCATTCCCTAATAAATCGGTTTTCACTAGTTCTAGACTAAATAGCTTATCAACTCTTTCATCAAATCTAGGTTCTACAGATGCCATAACTAGAGGAGAATGAGTAGCAACCATAATTTGCACTTGTAAATCAGATGCTAAATCATCTCTCACATCTAACAAAGCAGGTAAAATAGCCCTTTGCCATTGGGGGTGAAGATGTGCTTCTAATTCATCTACTAAAATAACCATTCTCTTCTGTGGTTCTCTGCGGATCAGTTTTGATTGAATTTTATGTTCTTCCCAAGCCCAAACTATTAAATATGCCATTGTAATTATCCTCTGTACTCCTGCGGAAGCATGAATAATGGGAACAGTTCCATAAGGATGTTCTATGGTGGGAATTTCTCTAGCATCATAAGGAAGTCTGACAGGTTCACCTGGTTTTAAAATTCCTAAATCTCCTTCAGAGGGAGGTGATAAACGTGCTAATACTTCTTCTAAGGTATTAAATGGATATTTATCTGGTCTACTTTGCCATTGAGTCCAATCTTGTAATAATCCATTAATAAAAGTATTGCCATTTTCATCTTTCTGACCATTCCATAACTCCTCTTTTGTAAACACAAAAGGAAGTGGTTTTTTATCAATATTTCTAATACGTGATGAAGATGATAAATATTGTTTTGCTGTGTCCCATACGGCAAAAGAACCATCTACTCTGGCATAAATTAAAAGACCTGGAATAGTTGAGCGATTTTTAATTTCATTCCATCTTTGAAGTTGCCAATCATAAGAAATACTCTCTGTATCAGATTCAGAATCTCCAGAAATTGTGAATGTAATTACAGGTTCATCTTCAGTTACAGTTGGCATTGGATATGCTGGTAAATTTGCCCACTGTCCAGTTAAAGCCCACCACACACATTCTAGTAAAAAAGTTTTACCTAATCCATTATCACCTGTAATTAAACTCAGTCGTTCTGCTGGTTCAAAACAAAGTTTTTTGGCAGCACCTACACCTTGTATTTCTAAATAAGTTAAAGTACCTTCTTCTGGTAGAATATCTGGAGGTTTACCAATAACAGTTTTTAATTCTTTCCAAGAAACTACTGTATCTTGAAAAAGCTGATTTTGGTTAATTCCTTCAGGAATTGAAATATCAAATAATTGATGAATTTCTTCCTCATTCAACCAAAAATCATTTTTAAAATGTTCAATAATATCTTCTGGTGTTGTTTCAGATGACCATTCTTTTTCACGATATAGCCAAACCGCTAAATGAAAAGCAGGAATTAGTTTTTTATTATATAACAAATATTTTAAAAATCCAATATATTTATCTTTCCATCCCCATTCTTCTTCTAGGATTTTATCAGAGATCAATGCTTCTATAAATAGCGTTATATGAATATCCTTTATGATAGACTTGACATATTTGTCAAGGTTCAACCATCTATCTTGATTTTTTGATAAACGGAAACATCTATAAGAAAATTTTGATCCTTTACAGGGTTGATAGTATCTTTCTAAGAAATCTTTAATTTCCGAATATAAAGATAATTTAATAGTAGTACCTACTGGCAATTGTAATTGCTTAAATTTTAAAAAAGTAATTCCCGAAAAAGAATCTACCTTTTCCAAATATTTAAGAGACTCTCTAATCTGTTCAATACTAATAAACATGAGTTTATCCAGTTCACTTTTTTAAATTAATCTGAAGAAATTACAGGTTAAATTCTTTCACAAGATAGTAAAATTCAAAAACCAGGGTAATTACTGATAAAATCCTCATCTTCATCCTGTAGATCCTAAAATACTGTACTTCGACTTACTTCGACTGCGCCCTTCGACACCGCCCTTCGACACCGCCCTTCGACACCGCCCTTCGACACCGCCCTTCGACACCGCTCAGGACAGGCTCAGGACAGGCTCAGGACAGGCTCAGTACAAGTCGCTCAGTAACCAGAAATCCTGATATGGCTAACGCCACGCTTCACTATCAGACAATCCTAGTTTATAATTATAGCCACTATTCCCCGTTGTGTAACCAGCGTGAGTTAAAATTTTCATATCCTTATCCCTGCGTGAACAAACTGCACACACATTTACCATGCTTCAGTATCCCCAACTAGAAAAATCTTTAAAACATTACTTTGGTTATGACCAATTTCGCCCTGGACAACGGCAAATTATTGAAGATGCTCTACAAAATCGGGATTTAATGGTAGTCATGCCTACTGGTGGGGGTAAATCTTTATGTTTCCAATTACCTGCACTTTTAAAACCAGGTTTAACAGTAGTGGTATCACCATTAATAGCATTAATGCAAGACCAAGTAGAAGCACTGAGAAATAATAATATTGCCGCCACATTTCTTAATAGTAGTCTCAACACCTATCAAGTTCGCTCCCGTGAAGAAGCAATTATGACTGGTAAAGTTAGATTATTATATGTTGCTCCTGAACGGTTAGTTAGTGAAAGATTTTTACCGCTTTTAGATGTAGTTAAAGAAAAAATTGGTCTGGCTAATTTTGCTATTGATGAAGCTCATTGTGTGTCTGAATGGGGTCATGATTTTCGCCCAGAATATCGGCAATTAATATTATTAAAAAAACGTTTTGCTCATGTCCCAACTATCGCCTTAACTGCTACTGCTACAGATAGAGTGCGAGCAGATATTATTCAACAATTAGGATTAAAACAACCAAGTATTCACATTGCCAGTTTTAATCGCCAAAATCTTTATTATGAAGTGCGTCCTAAAAGCAGTCGTTCATACAGTGAAATCTTAGAAATAGTCAGAGAAAATGAAGGTTCAGGAATTATCTATTGTTTAACCCGAAAAAAAGTTGATGAACTAACTGTTAAATTACAAAATGATAAAGTTGCTGCTTTACCCTATCATGCAGGTTTAACTGATGATGAAAGAAGCAAAAATCAAACTAAATTTATTCGGGATGATGTGCGGTTAATGGTAGCGACTATTGCTTTTGGTATGGGTATTAATAAGCCAGATGTGCGGTTTGTAATTCATTCAGATTTACCTCGTAATTTAGAAAGTTATTATCAAGAATCAGGACGTGCAGGAAGAGATGGTGAACCATCACGGTGTACTTTATTCTTTAGTTTTGGTGATGTGAAAACTATTGAATGGAGTATTAACCAAAAAACCGACCCCCAAGAACAATTAATAGCTAAACAACAACTTAGACAAGTCATAGATTATGCTGAAGGAACAGACTGTAGAAGAACAATTCAATTAGGTTATTTTGGGGAAAGATTTCCCGGAAATTGTGGTAATTGTGATAATTGTCGTTATCCCAAACCTGTGCAAGATTGGACTATTGAAGCAATGAAATTTCTATCTTGTGTAGCGCGGTGTAAAGAAAGATATGGCATGAGTTATATTATTGATGTGTTACGAGGTGCCAAAACTCAAAAAATCACTTTGAATAAACATGATCAATTATCAACTTATGGTATAGGTAAAGATAAAACTGCTGATCAATGGCGAATGTTAGGGAGATCGCTTTTACATCAAGGTTTATTAGAACAAACTAATGATGGTTATTCGGTGTTAAAACTGAATGCTTTAAGTTGGGAAGTAATGCGAAAACAACGCCAGGTTTCTATTGCTGTTCCTGTTTCTCAAAGATTAAATTTAGTAGATGTGAATAGTAAAGCTTTGGATGTGGAACTTTTGATGAACAGGTTGCGAAGTTTGCGGAAACAAATCGCCGATGAACAGGGTTTTCCACCTTATATGATTTTTCAAGATTCGACTTTAAAATTAATGGCACAAGTCAAACCTAAAACTTTAGAAGAATTTGCTAACTTGGATGGTGTAGTTAGTTATAAAGTCAGTCAATATGGGGAAAAGTTTTTATCAGTAATTCAATCCCATTGTCAAGAACAAAGTTTTCCACCACCCAAAAATACAGATCATTACCCAACTGATACGGAATCAACTACCTTGGAATTATATCAACAAGGTTTGAGTATTCAAGAAATTGCTGCAAAACGCAATGTAAGAACTACTACAATTATCCGTCATCTTTCTGATTTAATCGAAAAAAATCAACCTGTAGATTTAAATTTGTTAGTACCTTTAGATAGACAAAAGAAAATTTGGCAAGTTATAGATGTTTTGGGTGATATTTCTTTAACTCCTATTAGGGAATATTTAGGAGAAAGTTATAGTTTTGATGAAATTCGTTTAGTTAGAGCTAGATGGCGTAAAGAAAATAGAAAATAACGATTATTAAGTTAACTTCATTTGATGAAGTCTAGGCATAGTCAGCCTAAGAAACATCCTATTCCTGAAATTATTATTTTACAGCAAATTTCAGGTAAATGAGATACAACATTGAATCTTGAAAATATTGTGGTACGGGTATCTTGTTTGCCACAGGTGTACCTCAATCAGATAAAATACGCTGTTTTTTATCTTAACAACTAATTTAATCAAGCGTTGTCTATCTTAAAAAAAAACTGGGAATTTCTGGAATATGTTCTGATGTAGGGACAGTCATCTCAGTAATCTTTTGTTCTTCCTGATTTATTTGCGTCTTTTTCACAGGAAGTATGACAGATAAAAATTTAGGTAAAACCAAACAGACAACCGTATTTAACAAAGTTATAAGTATGCCATCTATTAAACTCATAGATCATTCTCCCTTTGTGAAACTTGGTTGCTGGTCTGATCTAGTATGAACTATAACTTTGATCTTAGGGCAATTATTCGATTTTGAATTTCTTTTGCTGTATATAAATAAATCAAATACTTTACATAACTAATTATAACTTTAAAAAACTTAAAATTCAGAGGAAGAGGTAAAGGAAAAAGCAAAAACCTTTAACCTTTCCCCAAACCAAATAAGCTAAATAAGCTAAATAAGCTATTTATTCTCCCCAGCCAGGAGAACACCGAGAACAAAATTGAGGGCTAAATTTACAAAATTGGCTACCAGTCAAATGGTAAACTGTACAATAGGGAAAACTCGTAACTTCTACTTTAGCTGTATTCAATCGAGAATCTATCAGTGAAGGTTTAGGTAGTTTGGTTTTGCAAGACGACAGCATAGATAGAAACTTGGGCAAAGCTAGACAAGCAAAAGCATTGATGATAGTAATTAATAATGCCTCAATTAAACCTATAGCTAATCACCTCCTTCAGAAATTAGGCAGTAATAATTCATAATTCATCATCTCTAGACTGTAGAGCAACCTGGTTTTTTGACTTATGCAAATAGGTTTGAGAGAATTAAGAATTATGAATTAGTAACTATGAATTGGTCATTGGGTAGCTGACGCAGTAAAATACATGGAACTATACCAAGAAAGAACCATTGCATTTAATCTATATAAATTTAGTTTAGCATAAGGTTTGGTCAATAGAACTGTGGAAATTGTGCTACTGTCATACACAGTCAGGAAAGCTGATATCTAATACTGTTATTAGAAAAATCACAAATTTACTAAACACTAAACACTAAACACTAAACAACTAAGTGCTATGTCAAAAATACAACCTGATTCCTCTTTTTTATCCAACGTCACTGAGCGAGAATACCGAGCATTGCAAAGTTTGGCAGATTACACAAATGTTGAGTCGTTGCCAGAAATATGGACTTTGGCTGCCAGGAAATTTGGTAATATTGTTGCCTTGCATAACCCCCACGCAAAACCCGAAGTAAAGATTACCTATTCTCAGCTATCCTTACAAATTCAACGATTTGCAGCGGGTTTGCAGGTTTTAGGGGTGAATATGGGTGAGGATGAAACATCTAGCACTGGACAACGCATTTCCCTGATAGCAGATAACAGTCCGCGCTGGTTTATTGCTGATCAAGGGATCATGACTGCGGGAGCAGTAAACGCAGTGCGTAGCGCCCAAGCTGAAAGGGAAGAATTACTATATATTATCGCCAATAGTGGTAGTACGGGGCTGGTAGTTGAAGATATCAAGACATTCAAAAAACTAGAAGCTGGTTTGCAAGACTTACCGATTAAATTCGTAGTCTTACTTTCTGATGAAACACCACCAACAGCAGAAAATTATCAACTGCTCAATTTTACCCAATTACTAGACATTGGTAGCAACCAAACTTTAGTAGCAAATAAACCCAGCGGTGATGCCTTGGCAACCTTAATTTATACCTCTGGGACTACAGGCAAACCTAAAGGTGTGATGCTTTCTCATAAAAATTTGCTGCACCAAGTCAAGACCTTGGGAACTATAGTTCAACCACAACCAGGAGATATAGTCCTTAGCATTCTGCCGACATGGCATAGTTATGAACGCAGTGGAGAGTATTTTTTACTTTCTCAAGGTTGTACACAAGTTTATACAAACTTACGTTCAGTTAAAGAAGACCTGAAAGAATTTAAACCTAATTTCATGATTGCTGTACCCCGGTTGTGGGAATCAATTTATGAAGGAGTACAAAAGCAGTTCCGCAGCCAACCAGCCAATAAACAAAAGCTGATTAAATTTTTACTGGACATGAGCCAGAAATATATCACAGCGCGACGCATTGCCCAGGGATTGAGTTTAGATCATGTTAATGCCTCAGATATGGAGCGAATAGGGGCGAAAATAGTAAAATTAGCCTTGTCACCGTTTCAAGCACTGGGAGAAAAATTAGTTTATGCTAAAGTGCGAGAAGCCACAGGGGGCAGAATAAAACAAGTCATTAGTGGTGGTGGGGCGCTACCCCGACATATAGACAACTTTTTTGAAATTATTGGTGTAGAGATTTTACAAGGGTATGGTTTAACAGAAACCTCACCAGTAACAAACGCCCGTCGTCCGTGGCGAAATTTGCGGGGTTCATCAGGGCAACCAATACCGGGAACAGAAGTTAGAATAGTTGATCCAGAAACGAGACAACCCTTACCAGCAGGAAAACGAGGTTTGGTGTTGCTCAAAGGACCACAAGTGATGCAAGGATATTACAAAAATCCGGAAGCGACAAAAAAAGTCATAGATGCGGAAGGTTGGTTTGATAGCGGTGATCTGGGCTGGGTGACACCTCAAAATGATTTGGTGCTGACTGGTAGGGCTAAAGATACAATTGTTTTGACAAACGGGGAAAATATTGAACCGCAACCGATAGAAGATGCTTGTTTGCGATCGCCCTATATTGATCAAATTATGCTCGTAGGACAAGACGAGCGCAGTTTAGGAGCTTTAATTGTTCCCAACCTGGAAGCCTTAGAAAAATGGGCAGAAAGTCAGAATTTGAAATTAAGCACCCAAGATGATCATACTGGCTCAACCAGTCAAAAAATTGACTTAGAGAGTAAAATAATTCAGGATTTATATCGGCAGGAATTGAATCGGGAAGTCAAAAACCGTCCAGGTTACAGAGCCGATGACAGAATTGGACAATTCACACTAATTCTCGAACCCTTTTCCATTGAAAATGGCATGATGACACAAACCTTAAAAATTCGTCGTCACGTTGTCATGGAACGATATCGAGATATTATAAGAAAATTGAGTGAGCCAAAACCACCGAGATAAAGTATCGGAACTTGGTGGAGATACTTATCGTACTTTAGGCAGTGGATGTAGGCGAACGCACTGCCCATGCGTGGAGCAGTCATGATCCTGACTTATTTGCTTAGGGATTGACAGTTTCCCTAAATAATGCTATTTTTGCAACAGGTCGAGATGGTAATTAACGATGATTGTTTTCGAGTTCAAAGCCAAAGGCACAAAACAGCAATATCAAAGAATTGATGAGGCTATACGCATAAGCCAGTTCATTCGTAATAAGTGCCTACGGTTTTGGATGGACAATCAAAACGTTAAACCTTACGACCTGAATAAGTATACTGCTGTATTAGCGTCGGAATTTGATTTTGCTGAGAAATTAAATTCAATGGCTAGACAAGCAGCAGCAGAAAGAACAGCTTTTGCAATTAAACGATTCTTTGATAATTGTCAAGCTAAAATCCCTGGTAAAAAGGGATATCCTAAATTTCAAAAAAATAACCGTTCAGTTGAATATAAATCAACTGGATGGAAACTTTTAGATGACCGTAAGCACATTAAATTTATAGATAAATGTGGCATAGGTCAACTAAAGTTAATTGGAACTTGGGATTTACACTTTTACCAAATCAAGCAAATAAAGAGAGTCAGAATAGTTAAACGTTCTGACGGTTATTATGTGCAGTTTTGCGTAGATGCAGAACGAAAAATTGACACTACTCCCACAGGTAAAACGGTTGGATTAGATGTTGGTTTAAATAGCTTCTATACGGATTCTCAAGGGAATAAAGTTGATAATCCCAGATATTTGCAGAAGTCAGAAAAATCTTTGAAACGGCTACAAAAAAGAGTTAGTCGCAAAAAGAAAGGTTCTAATAATCGCAAAAAAGCTATTAACCGTCTTGCTAGGAAACACTTGCAGGTATCACGTCAGCGTAAAGACTTTGCTGTAAAACAAGCATTGTGCGTAGTTAAATCTCACGATTTAGTGGCGTTTGAAAAACTGCAAGTGAGAAATATGATTAAAAATAGCAAGTTAGCCAAGTCAATTAGTGATGTTAGTTGGTCGCTGTTTACTCAATGGCTAGAATATTTTGGGAAGATATACGGGCGTGTGGTTGTACCAGTTGCCCCACAATATACTGCTCAAAATTGTGCTAATTGTGGAGAAATTGTCAAAAAATCACTGTCAGTGAGAACTCATGTTTGTAACTGTGGGTGCGTTCTTGAGCGTGACCATAATGCGGCAATCAATATTTTGGCGAAGGCACTAAAACAGACTTGCTATGATTTAAGTACCGTCGGGCGGACGGAAACTTTTACCCTGAGCGCAGTCGAAGGGTTAACGCTTGTGGAGAGATGACCCTCTACCCAGATTTGGTAACAAGTTTGGGTAAGGTTGCTCATTAAAACAAGAATCCCCGTCTTTTTAAGGCGGGGAGCGTCAATGACGGAATGTTTGCCAAATAACTCCACTTGCAAACTATCAGAGTGAACGTAAAATTTTTATGGATGTATCCAACCCTCAATTACTTTTAAAGCGCGTCGTTAACGTCAAAGCTATTGTTACTCCTCTTTGGAAAGAGGAAGTACAACAGCAACTGCAAGCGCAGATCAACCAACTAGATCAGCAACTGCAACAGCTAGACATCGAAGGACAAAGAGCAATAACCGCCATTCAAAAACAGAGTTTACAACCACCAGGACCCCAAACCATACAACAAATTGACAATATCCAACTTCAGGTTAATCAAAAGAAAAGTGAACTGCTAGAGCAAAAAAACCAATTACTACAAAACCTTCAGCAAGTGCAGTATCTGGAGTTAGATCAAGAAGTTAACCAATTTCAAATGGAAGGCTTTTTCAAGATAGAAACTGGAGACAACCTCATTAGTAAAATGCAAGTTGAAATTGTCCTCCGTGATGGTGTAGTCGAAGAAATTCGCGGAGATGTTTAGTTATTGGTGACTGGGGACTGGGGACTGGGGACTGGTGACTGGTGACTGGGGACTGGTGACTGGTGACTGGGGACTGGGGACTGGTGACTGGTGACTGGGGACTGGGGACAGGTGACAGGTGACAGTGAATAGATAATTATTTATTCCCAATTCCCAATTCCCAATTCCCAATTCCCAATTAATCACAGTTTTGGGTCAAATTATTTTGGGCTGGAGTTTTTGAGAAACATTGGACTTGAGAACCAGCCCAGATAATTTCCCAGACTGGGGGTGAACTAACCAAGAGCGATCGCCCAAAGCGGCTCATCTCTACTCGATATTTAATTGCACTTACTGAATTAACTGAATTATTTTTTACTGGATTGAGTTTTGTAATTGTCACTAAAGCTTGGTTTGGTTGGGGATAAGCTACCTCTACTTGCGGCTTGACCTCTATAGATTTCACATCATCTAGAATATTTAAAGCCAGAGTAGCAGGGTCACTGCCTTGGAGAATAGAATTGATACTTTCTAAAGGAATAGTTTTATAATGAGAACGTTCAGGATAAGTCAGCAATGCTGATGAATCTTGTTCTACATATAACTGCTGCTGTTGTCCATTAGCAGTTCCAGTCATCAAAGCAGAAGGCTGTCGCTGCATCACATAAACCCCAGCAGCAGTGGCAAAGATGCTGAGTATCAAAATTAAAAGAAATTTGAGCTTTGCCGACATAATAATAGTATTGAAAGGGAAAGTTCCAAGAGTTTTAGATTTAACTCTCACCCCTAGTAACTGCTGATGAGCAGGTTTTGTGTGTGAAGGAGTGGTGAGGAGGATATATATAGCAGGTGACTGGGGACTGGGGACACTTCGACAAGCTCAGTGCATCGCTGGGGACTGGGGACTGGTGACTGGTGACTGGGGACTGGTGACAGGTGACAGGTGACAGGTGACATAATGGAAAGTCTGTGTATGTCTTAGTTTTGTCAGTGGCTTACGGCACACTGCGCTATCAACTGAGTTCCTAAATACCTTGGCGCTTGCTACATATAGCAATCTTAGTTGCTATTGACGAACTATTAATGATTGCTTTATTTATAGACATCTACCTTTGTTTTGAGTTCCAATTGGCACTGTTAATTGATAATTGACAATTGATAATTGACAATTGGGAATTGGGAATTGGGAATTGGGAATTGGGAATTGGGAATTGGGAATTGGGAATTGGGAATTGGGAATTGGGAATAGTTGATTAGAAAACATAAAATTGATTACCCAGTCACCAGTCCCCAGTCCC